>CBINGT010000253.1:0-5659 GCA_966250245.1 uncultured Anaerolineae bacterium | reverse complement strand
CCCCGGCCCCTTTTCCCCTCTCCGTAAACGGAGAGGGGCCAGGGGTGAGGTTCTATTACAGCCAGGGAGTAGGGGCGGAGCTTGCTCCGCCCGCCAAACGGTTCGCAGGGTGAGAGTGTATCGTTTGCGACAGAGTGAGGAGTTCATAGGGATGAGCGAGACCGAGAAGATTCACAAGACTGATGAGGAATGGCGCAAGGAGTTGACACCGGAGCAGTATCGCATTCTGCGCCAGCGCGGGACCGAGCCGCCTTTCACCGGCGAGTACGTCAACGTCAAGGCCGACGGGATCTATTGCTGCGCGGCGTGCGGTCAGGAGTTGTTTTCGTCCGACACGAAGTATGACTCTGGCTCGGGTTGGCCGAGCTTCTGGGATGTGATCGAGAGCGGGCGGGTGGAGCTGCGACGTGACCTCAGCCACGGCATGATCCGCACGGAAGTGGTGTGTAGCCGCTGCGAGAGCCACCTGGGGCACGTGTTCGATGACGGTCCCCGCGACAGGACGGGCCTGCGCTATTGCATCAACTCCGCCGCGCTCAAACTGGATCGGAACGCGAGCTAAACCGTCCACCGGAGGGACGACATCGTGATCTATCGCTGGCGCGCGGCGCTACGTGCCGCGCCATTCTTCATGCTGATTGCCGGGCTGGCGCTCGCCGGGTGTGCGGGCGACGAGCCTGCTCCCACGCCCACCGCGCCCGCCGATACTGCTGAGTCCACCGTGACCGCGCGCGACGTGTGGGTTCGTGCCACGCCCGTTGACGGCGCCGGTCAGATGACGGGCGCATACCTCACGCTGAGCAACACCGGTGCGCAGGACGAGCGGCTGATCGCGGTGCGCGCCGAGGGCGCGGGGACCGTCCAGATCCATGAAACGACGCGCGAGGGCGAGATCATGCACATGCAGCCGGTCGATGGGATCGACGTCCCGGCGGGCGGCGAGGTTGCGCTGGCGCCGGGCGGGCTGCACCTGATGCTGCTCGACCTTGCGGAGCCGCTCGCCCCTGGCGACACCGTGATGCTGACGTTGGAGTTCGCGTCTGGACTGACCGTGCCTGTAGAGGCGGAAGTCCGGCCCCTGGCGGAATAGAAGTGCCTATGCGTTCGCGTATTTTCATGCTGACTCTGTTCGCCGTGGTAGCTTCGCTGCTGGCGGCATGTGGCGCCGATAAGCCGCCCGAGCCGACCGCCACGCCGCTGCCCGGCACGGTGTTGAACCCGCCGCGCCCGCTCGAAGACTTCACCCTGACCGACCACACCGGCGCGCCGTTCTCGCTGTCTGACCTGAGAGGGCGTCCGGCGCTGGTCTTCTTCGGGTTCACCAACTGCCCGGACATCTGCCCGACGACGCTTGGCGAGTTCAAGCGGGTGAAGTCTCTGCTGGGCAGGGATGCGGACGAGGTTGCATTCGTGTTCGTCAGCGTCGATCCCCAGCGGGACACGCCCGAGCGCCTCGCGGAGTATGTCGGTGCGTTCGACCCGGCCTTCATCGGGCTAACCGGCGACGACGCGGCGCTGCGCCCGATTGCGCAGGAGTTCGGCGTCTACTATCAGGCGGTGCCGCTGGAAGGCAGCGAGACGGCGTACACAGTCGATCACACCGCTTCATCATTCGCGCTGGATCGCGAGGGGCGGCTGGCGATCGTCTTCTCATACGGCACGCCGCCTGACGCCATCGTGCAACGGATCCGCGCGCTGCTCTGACCCGGATCCCTTTCCCGACCCGGCGGCGCGACAAAGTTGTTATGATTCGCTTTGTCGTATTGCTACAATCAAATCATGTGTTGGTGATAACGTGAGTCGGGTTGGGAAAGGGACGGGAATGAAGATAGCGGTCATCACAGATGCCCACGCGAATTTGCCCGCGTTGCAGGCAGCTTTACAGGCGATCCAGGCTGAGGGTGTAGACGAAATCTATCACACGGGCGACGCGGTGGGAATCGGCCCGTTCCCGGCCGAGACGCTCGATCTGTTGCTGAACACGCCCGGTATGCGCTTCGTGATGGGCGATTACGACGCCTATTTCGTGGACGGCCTGCCGGAGACGTGCCCGGTCGACTTGAGCCAGGACGCGTTTGAGCACCAGCAATGGACCAACGCCATGCTCGACCCGGCTCTGCGCGAGACGCTCGCCGCGTGGCCCTACGTGCTCGAGCTTGAGGTCGAAGATGTGCCGCTTGCGTTCGTGCATTACGGGCTGAACGAGCAGGGGCGCGGGTTCGCGCCGGTGGTGTCCGAGCCGACGATTGACGACCTCGACAAGCTGTTTGAGCGCCACGAGTCGCTGTTCGTGTTTTATGGGCACGTGCCTGAGAAATCCGCCACGCAGGGGCGGGCGCTGTACATCAACCCCGGCTCGCTTGGCTGCCAGACCAGCGCGACCGCGAATTACACGATCATCGATCTGCGTGGCGGAAACGCCGTGATCGACCATCACCAGGTCGTCTACGACGACAGCGGGCTGTACGAGGCGTTTGAGAAGCGATCCGTGCCGGGGCGCCTGCCGTTCTACCAGACGTTCTTCGGCGGGCGCTTCGGCGGACGATAAGCGGCTCCACTTCGCATCACACGTGAGCGGCGCGGCTCTCCCTTAGAGGGACGGGCCGCGTTAGATTCCGGGCCCCGCTGTTAACTGATCGATCCGCGCCAGCAGTACGGGACTCAACGCGATGCCATAGCGCCCCTCAATGTCGCGCAACAGCTCGTTGCCCCAGCGCCAGCTCTCGACGTACGCGCGGCGCAGCGCATCCCGGTCGAGCGGCGCCGTGCACGCGCGGAAACGCTCGTAACTGCCGGCGGAGAGGTCCTTCTCGGCGGATTTGGACGGCGTGAGCCAGTTGGCAGTCGTCCCTTCGACGGCGCGCGCCATATGCAGCAGGCTCCGGTGCACGCCGTTCAGAAGCTCCAGGGCGCGGGCATGTTCCCCCCGCTGTAAGACGTTCCAGCCGAACAGCCACCCGTTCGCGAAATGCCGCGTGACGGTCGCGAGCGTTTGTGGAGTCGTGCGTTCCAGCGGCGGGCCGATCAGCGGCGCCAGGAAGGGCGCGAACCGGCCGGACTTGTCGAGCAGCAGCACGCTTTCGAGCGAGGGGAAGGTCACTACGCCGCGCCAGCTTCCGGCGATCGGCATTTCCGAGACGCGGTGAAAGTGAAACTCTCCACGCACAAGGTCTTCGAAGATCACGTCGACGATGCCGTGCTCGTTCGTGTAGTCGAGCAGCACCGGCGCGACCTGTTCGATCCACGCTCGCGGCTCGATCTGATCGAACGCGCCATCCTCAAAGAACAACAAAAATTCGACGTCGGAATACGCGTCGCCCTCGCCGCGTGTGAACGAGCCGTACATCATCAGCGCATCAAGCCGGGCGTCCCCGGCGGCGACCTCGCGCACCCGCGCAATCAGGCGTTCCTGTGGCAGCATAACCCTCTCCCCCGGTTCGACCGGCGCGACTTTCCGCTGAAATATACGCGCCCGCCACGCCGGGTTGTGGGCGGAGTGGGCAGCGCGCGCCGAACGTTCTAAGTTCTCTATAGACTAAGCGTTGCATAGATAAACAGTCAGATGCTCTTTGGCTCTGCACCTGGGTGCAGATGATTGGGAAAGGACGCGACTCGTGGAAGCAATCGAAATAGCGCTTGAGAATTTTCTAGAACGAATCCCCGGCTATTCGCAGGTGGCGCGGAACATAGCTCGCGGGCTGCATCAGGCAGTATTGAAGGGGGGCAAGCCGGTCCGCAGGCTGGCAGACCTGTTGCACGGCACCTGGCTGGGGCACCCTCTGCATCCGGTCCTGACGGACGTCACGATCGGCGCGTGGCTCTACGCGAGCCTGATGGATATGGTCGCGCTGGTGACCCGGTCGAAGCAGGTGGAGCAGGCCGCCGACACACTGGCGGCGATCGGCGTCGCGTCGGCGGTGCCTACCGCGCTGGCCGGAGCGACTGATTATTCCGGCATCAAGCGCGGCGCCGCGCCGCTGGCCGTGCTGCACGCGCTGATGAACTTCGAGGCGCTGCTGTACTATTCGGCGTCCCTCTTTGCGCGCCGCAACGGGAACCGCTTGCAGGCGACGATCCTTTCCGAGCTGGGGATGGGCACGGTGCTGCTGAGCGCTTACCTGGGCGGCACGCTCGTTTACAAGCATCGCGTCGGCGTGAACCATGCGCCGAAGCCGTCCGGTCCGCGCGAATGGACGCCCATCATGTCGGAGACGGACCTGCCGGAAAGCCAGCCACGCCGTATCGACGTCGAAGGCGCGCCGGTTCTGCTCTACCGCTATGGCGGGACGGTCTACGCGATCGGCGCGGTGTGCGCGCACGCGGGCGCCCCGCTGGAAGAGGGGACGTTTGACGATCGGTGCGTGCAGTGCCCCTGGCACGACTCGGTCTACGATCTGCGCGACGGCAGCGTGGTGCACGGCCCCTCGACCTTCTCGCAGCCTGCCTACCGCGCGCGCATCCTGAACGGGCAGATCGAGATCCGCCTCGCGGAAGAGGGCGCCGGAGCCGGGAGCAGTTAAGGGGCGCGACAGGTCAGCTTTCGCGCGCCCATCACGCAACCATCAGGCAGCAAAGAGCAGCGGAACGTCTTCGACGTTCGCGCTGCTTTTTTGCTGCCGTGCCGCTAACTTGCGCTCGGCGACTCGTTCCAGAACTCGTTGAGCGCCTGGAAGGTTTGCTCCGGCTGTTCCCAGTGGGGCAGGCCGCGCGTCGGGGGAATGCGCTTCGCCTGCCAGTTTGGATGACGTTCCAGCAGGCCGGGCAGCGCCTCGAAGCCGGTGTACGGATCCTGGTCGTACAGCACCAGGACCGGCTGCTCCAACTGTTCGTAGACGCTCTCGCGGATGTCCGGCGAGCTCAGCTTGCCGCTGACGAACGCGAACGGCGCATAGCGCGCGCCGGGCTGGTGCGAGGTCTTGTAGCTGTAATCGACCATCCGCTCGTCCGGCTCGCCATAGAAGCTCTTACTCAGGTATCTGCGGATAATGGCGCGGGTCGTCAGCAGGTCAAAGCACGCCTGGCTCCACAATGGGAACGACAGAAAACGATGCAACCCCTCGTCTGGCTGGCGCTCGTGGGCGTCTTTGCCCAGCCCGGTCGGCGAGATCAGCGCCAGAGAGCGGACGTTTTGCGCGCGTTCCAGCGCCGCGCGGGCTGCAAACTCGCTGCTCAGCGACAGCGCGACGATATCGACCGGTTCCTCGACCTGCGTTTCCAGAAAGCCAATGATCGCGTTGGTGAAGACGCGCGGCGTGTAGGGCCGGTCCCCGCGCTGTGAGAAGCCGAATCCGGGCAGTTCCAACGCGTAGACCGGGCGCTGCCCCCGGTAGTGCTCGAACAGCGGGCGCATCTCGTAGGCGGATGCCGCTGCGTTAACTGCGTGGACGAGCAACAGCGGCGTGCCCTCGCCCGAGCGATCGGCGTAATAGTGCAGCATGCCCGCATAGCCGCCGCCGAAATGCTCGCGATCCGCGCCCAGGGCGGGCGGCAGCGTGACGTTGTGATTGATGAAAAGCTTGCTGTACACCAGCCACCCGGCAGCGGCAGTTGTCATCGCGGAGACGACCGATCCGGCTACGGCGCCGACTCCCTTTATCGTTTTATCCATACCCCACTCCTTCCGGTGCTTTGTCGCTGGCCTGCATCGTCGCAGGCGTAT
>CBINGT010000252.1:0-5693 GCA_966250245.1 uncultured Anaerolineae bacterium | reverse complement strand
GATCAGCACGTCGCGGTTCTCAAACGGCGCCATGAAATTGAACGGGATCACGAACAGGTAGATGACCAGCACGGCCAGCGTCAGGGGGAGCAGCAGGCGCATCATGGTGGCGATGAACTTGCTGAGCCCCTGGTCGAAATCCTGCTCCGACGGCGCGACCGCCGGATCGTAAATGGTGGCGACCGCCAGCACCGGGATCAGCCCCACGCCGCCCGCCGCGATCAGGCGTAGCAGCACCTCGGGCAGTTCGATCGACAGCGCCGCAAACATCCCGACTGTGATGCCGCCGAAGGCCATCCCGGCCAGCAGATAAAGCCCGGCGACGATGGCGACCTCAATGGATTTGATCAGGAAGGCGAAGCGATCGGCATGGGTGGACTGTTTGCCCAGCGCCATAATGCCCAGCGCTGCCCAACATAAGAGCGGAATGTGGATGGCGGCGATGATGAGATACTGCTCGGTAGCCCAGTCTGGCCCGAAGGCGGGCGACGCCAGAATGCTATACGCAGCAGCCGTCAGCAGGCTCAGCCCCAGGACGGCGACCTGAACGTGCCGTGCTCCGGCGGTAACGGCCATGTAGATCAGGGCGCTGATGGTGGCGATCGGCGACCACCAGAACAAGAGATGCGGCACGAGGCCCTGAACCTGCAGGTTTTCGACGTCGCTGAGCGCCCAGAAGATCAGCCCGGTGATGATGCTCAGCGGCACCGCGATCATCCAGTTCGCCGGGCGGGTCGATTTCTGCGCGTCTTCCGCGCCGTTTTGCAGGCGATAGTACCAGGCCGCCAGCAGCACGTTGTCTGGCGAGGCTTGGTAGCGGGCGATCAGCGCATTCCGAAATGTCGCAAGCTGATCATTCCGCCGCGCAAGCTGATAAATCTGTTCGAGTTGTTGCGGATCCGATTCGGCCGCACGAATTTCTCCGTCGAATTCCATGTTTACGTGCCTTTCCCGCAGGTGGGCATTGAGTAAAAGGACAGGCAGAGGGCGCAGCTCACGCCACATGATTCCGAGCGAGCGCCACAGGTCGAGGCTCGGCGTATCGTCGAGCTGCATCTGGAAGACGAGCAACATCTCGTCGGCATAGGCTTCGCGGAAGCGACGCGGATAGAGCCCGAGGATCCAGCGGTAGAAAGCGATGAGGCGATCGTAAAAGGTATGCATCAGTTCTCCTCGAGCAGATGCTGGCGAGCGGTCTGTACGAGCGCGCCCAACCGCGCGACCTCGGCGTGCAGCACGGCGAGCCCAGTCCGCGTCAGCCGATAGGCTTTGCGCGGCTTGCCGCTGGTTTGCTCTTCGTCGCTGTCGACGCGCTCGATCAATCCCTGGTCTTGCAGGCGGGTCAGCGCGCCGTAGAGTGTGCCGTTGCTCAGCTTGACCTTCCCTTGGCTGAGCTCCTCGACCTCTTGCAGGATGGCGTAACCATGCTTTTTCTCGGTCGATAGGCTCAGCAAGATGAAAAAGGTTGGTTCCCGAAGCGGGAGAAACTCATCAGGCATCTTGAGTCACCTTCAATATGTCGGTAAACGACAGTCGACTACCGACATATTATGCGGATTTACTCCGTTTCGTCAAGTGGGATCTGGCTTATGGCCGATCGCTCACCCGCGCGCTCGTGTGTCAGTCCGCTAGGCTATTGATACAGTCTCTCTTGGCAGATGGCGTAGTATGGAGCAGGGTGGCGTGGTGTGTACTGCGTTCGAACGCGGTGGTGCTAAAGTCTATTTTTGTCAGATCAGGTTCTGGGTATTCTCGAAAAACATTGCTTGTGGGCAGTTAGGCGACCTTATCGAAAGGTGTTGGCAGATGCGGTGAGGTTTCCTCGACGAGCGCCGCGTCTGCTAGATCGTTTCGATAGCTACTAAAATGCCAGATGTGTAGGGATGCCGATGGACGGACAGATCGGGTTGTTGCTGGTGATTCTTGCGGGCACTGCAGTGTTGTTTGCGTTCGAGCGCGTGCCCGCGGACGTGGTGGCAATTGGGCTGCTGGTTACGCTCGTTCTCACCGGCATTCTGACGATGGACGAGGCGTTCGCCGGGTTCGGAAGCACCACGTTTTTCCTGTTGCTAGGGTTGTTTATCCTCACCGCTGCACTCATGCGAACGGGCGTGGTGGACATGGTCGGTTTGCGCATTCTGCGGCGCACCGGAGACAGCCCCGACCGCCTGCTGCTGATCGTCATGGTCACGACGGCCGCCCTGAGCTCTGTGCTGAGCAATACGGCCGCCGCTGCGTTCTTCCTGCCGGTCGTGCTGGGGCTGGCGCGCCGGACCAGCGCGAAAGCCGAGCGCCTGCTGCTCCCCCTGGCATTTGCCGCTATCCTGGCGAGCTCGGTCACGCTGGTGAGCACGTCCACCAATGTGGTCGTCAGCGGTGTGATGGCCCAGTATGGGCTTGAGCGCATGGGGCTTTTCGAGCTGACTCCGGTCGGCGTGCCCATTATGGTTCTTGGCGTGGCGTACATGTATTTCATCGGCCAGCACCTTATCCCGCACCGGGAAAGCGCGCTGATCGATCTCGAAGAACTGGCAAAACCGCCGTATGTCACCGAGGTCGTGGTGATGCCCGACTCGCCGCTGGTAGGGAACACGCTCGAAGAGGCAGGGCTGGGCCGGGACCTCGATCTCCGCGTCATTCGCATCGTTCGCAACAAGACGCGTTACATCGATCCGCAGGCCACCACCCGGCTAGAGCCCGACGACGTGCTGCTGCTCGAAGGCACGCGCGATGAGGTGCTGAAGGTTAAGGACGTGGTCGGGATCGAGCTCAAGGCAGACGCGAAGTTCGCGATTCCCGAGGCGGAAGCGGCCAACCAGGATGGCAACGCAAACCCCGGCGAGATGTTTGATGTGATTGAGCTGCTTATCCCGCCCGGCTCCGCGCTGATCGGCCGGACGTTGCGCGGCACGAGCTTCCGCGAGCGTTTTGGCGTGCAGGTGCTGGCGATCAACCGCCACGGCGAGACGTTGCGGCGCAAGTTGAGCCAGACGCGGCTGCGGGTGGGCGATGTGTTGCTGGTGCAAGGTCGCGCGGAAGCGCTCGCCAATCTGCACATGGCGCAGAACGTTCGCATGATCGGGATGGTCAGGCAGGAACGTCCGAACTGGCGGCGCGCGCCAGTCGCCATTGCGATTTTCCTGGGGTCGCTGATTGTGGCCTCGGTTGGGCTGCTCGAACTGCCGATCGCTGTCCTGACTGGGACGGTGCTGGTCTTTTTAACTCGCTGCCTGACGCCGGAAGAAGCCTATGAGGAAGTGCGCTGGAACGCGCTGATCGTGATCGGAAGCATGCTTGCGCTGGGTACCGCGATGGAGAAGACCGGGACGGCCGCTTACCTTGCGGGCCTGATCGTGGATTGGGTGGGGCAGAGCCATCCTTTGTGGCTGCTGACCGGGTTCTTCGTGCTCACCGTGTTCCTGACGCAGCCGATGTCGAACCAGGCGGCGGCGGTGGTGGTGCTGCCGATCGCGATTCAGACAGCAGTACAACTTGGCCTCAACCCGCGCACCTTCGCCATGACCATTGCGCTGGCGGCCAGTTGCTCGTATCTCACGCCGCTTGAGCCTGCCTGCCTGATCGTATACGGGCCGGGCGGTTACCGCTTCTCTGATTTCCTGCGAGTTGGAACGCCGCTCACGCTGCTCATCTACGGCATATCGATGTTGCTTGCGCCGATGGTCTGGCCGCTTGAAGGCTGACGCGGCCCGGAAAAACTACAGCCCACCGTTACCGGGCGGGCTGTAGCTCTTGTTCGCGTTTCGATTTGCTCGGCGGCTTACTTGTCCCGCGTGAGCGTGAAGCCGCTCATGAACTGCTTCTGCAGCAGGATGAAGATGATCACCGGCGGCAGGCTGGCAATGACAGCGCCGAGCATCAGCGGCCCGTATTGTGTCGATGCGTCCCCGGTACGGAGCGCGTTCAGACCCACCTGAACGACGTCCAGACTCGGGTCGGAGATGATCATGTTGGGCCAGGTGTACATATTCCAGGCGTAGATGGATTGCACCACGGCCAGCGCGCCGATCGTGTTCCAGCTAATGGGGATCAGAACCTTGAAGAGGAACTGGAGCGGGTTCGCGCCGTCAAGCTGAGCCGCCTCAGATAGCTCGGCCGGGATGCTGGCGAAGTGCTGTCTAAACAGGAACGCCCCTGTCGCACTTGCCAGGAACGGCACGATCAGCGCCAGATAGGTGTTTGCCCAGCCGAGCCTGTTGATGTAGCGGAACAACGCGATGATGAAGACCTCGGTCGGCATCATCAGCGTGATCAGCACGAAACCGAACACCAGCCACTTGCCAGGAAAACGGAAGTAGACGAACGCCAGCCCGGCTAACAGCGAGAACACTGTCTTGCCGACCGTGATTGCCACGGTCATGATCACGCTGTTGAGCATGTACTCGTGCAGGCCGCGCATCTCGAACACCATCTTCCAGTTTTCCTGGAGGGAATCCCCGAAGGTGAACGTGTAGCTGTAAACGTCCGCGTTGTTCTGCGTGGCGACGATGATCGAGTAGAACAGCGGGATGCCGAGGATCAGGCACGAGATCGACAGAATGATGTGCGCGTACCACCGTTTCGGAATCCAGGCGCGCAACGTGCGTCGCCGCGAGGAAGCGCGGGCCTGGGTAGAAGTCGTTGGATAGGAAACTCCGGTCATGGCTTACGCTCCGTAGGTGACCTGGCGCCCGCCCGTGCGGAACGACAGCACTGTAAGGCCGATCACCATCAGGAACAGCACCACAGACTGCGCCGCCGCCTTGCCCAGGTCGTTGTTGTCCACGCCCAGGCGGATCACCTGGTACATCATCGTCGTAGTAGATTGCAGCGGCCCGCCGCCCGGCGTGAGGTAGTCGATGGTGGCGAAAGTGTCAAAGAAGGCGTAGGTCAGGTTAGTGATGAGCAGGAAGAAGGTGGTGGGCGAAAGCAGCGGCCAGACGATGTGCCAGAACCGCCGCAAGAGCCCGGCGCCGTCAATCGCCCCGGCCTCGATCAGATCGACCGGCACATTCTGCAGCGCCGCGATATAGAAGAGAATATTGAACCCGATAGATTTCCACACGCTTGCAATGATGATCGTCCACGGAGCCAAACTCGGGTCGTTCAGCCACCCCGGCCTCACCCCAAACCAGTTGTTGAGGAAGTAGTTGATGATGCCGCCCGCCGGGTTAAACATCAGCAGGAAGATAATACCCGCAACCGCCGGAGAGATGGCGTAGGGCCAGACCAGCAGGATGCGGTAGATTGACGCGCCCCGAACCGGCAGGTAGGCCATCGTCGCAATCAGCAGCCCCAGCGCCATGCTCAGGACCACGATGAAGAACGACATATAGAGGGTGCGCACTACCACGTCGAGATAGGCGGTGCCCTCAAACAGACGGGTGTAATTGTCCAGGCAGACAAACGCCTCGCGCCGCGCTCCCAGCCGCGACAGCATGGTCGAGAGCCGCAGCGTTTCAAGCGAAGGGTAGTACAGAAACAGCACCAGAATGACCAGCGTGGGGGCGAGCAGCGGCAGCGCGAGCCACCATTGGCGGAACGTGCCCTGTGTGGGTTGCGACGTCGCCGAAATCAGGCTTTCGCGGCGCAGCAACTTTTGGCCAACCCATGCAACCGGCGCCACCACCAGCAGCACGCCCAACACAATCAGCATTACACCAAAGATCACGTCAATCGTCTTGCGCTCGGCCTCG
>CBINGT010000251.1:0-5721 GCA_966250245.1 uncultured Anaerolineae bacterium | reverse complement strand
GATGATCGCCTGCTCCAGCGCGCGGCGCAGGATCGCGTCTCGCCGTTCGACCACGAAGCGGGTTTGCGCGTCGTCCCACCAGGGGTTGTTGGGAAGCGCCAGCAGATCGAGTAACCCCTGGCGCACATTGAAGCAGTCGCACGGGGCCATGCCGAGCTCGTCGGCGTAGGTGTATTCGGCCAGCCGCAGCCAGAACGCGCCGAACAGCGCCGCCTGCGGGCTGTCGATGGAAAAACGCGCGTCCCACTCTTCAAGCCAGTCGAGCAGGTCGCGCAGGCGCTCGTCGCCAGAGAGCGCTTCTGTCAGGACCGGCAACGCTTCCGCCGCACTGGGGCTGTAGACGTCGGCTTGAATGTCGGCGAAGGTGTCGCCGGTGTGCGCGTCGATCTCGCGCAGGCGATCCGCGATCCGCGCCGCGCGCGCGCCGGGTGCGGCGATCGCGTTGAGGGGCGCGGCGTCGGGGTGCGCGGGCGGCACGATCGGGTTGTTGGCGGCGACGATCACCCCGCCGGGCGGATTGGCGAGCGCGGGCAAGCGGTCAAATGGCAGCAACTCGCGCCACTCTCCGGCACTGTCTTCGATGGGGACGGGCAGCAGGCCGGTGTGATCGGGCGCGCGAACCGGCACGCGCCCCGCCAACTGGTAGCCGATCGTGCCGGTCACGTCCGCATAGAGCACGTTTTGCGCGGTGAAGGTCCACTCTCGCAGCGCGGCGCGCGCCTCATCCCACGACCGGGCGCGGTTGAGCCTGAACAGCGCGATCAACTGATCGGCAGGGGCGTGCTGCGCGGTCCAGCGGACGACCAGCGCCTGATCGCGCCCCAGCAGCGGCGAGGTGGACGCGATCACCGGGCCGAGGTGCGTGCTGGTGACAGTGAAGGTTTGCGGCTCGTCCTCGCCGTTGATCACCAGCGTTTCTTCGCGCGTGGTCATCTCGCGCCAGCCGCCATCCCAGGCGTATTCCAGCGGATTGTCGGGGTTGAGGCGCACAACCAGCAGATCCTGCTCGTCGATCCACGCGCCACTGAGCACCCACGCCGCATGGCCGTTGTGCCCGTTGAAAATGCCCGGAACGCCCGGCACGCTCAGCCCGGCGAGGTTGTAGGGGCACAGCTCCGGTGTCTCGATGCAGTAGAGACCGACCTCGTAATAGGGCGAGGGCATCTGCAACGGGTAGCCGGGCGCGGCAGCCAGCAGCGGTAGGCCGCTCGCCGTGTGGTCGCCGGAGACAACCCAGGCCGTGCTTTCCGGCATGTCGCGCGGGCCGAGCAGGTCAAAAGCGGCGAGGGTTTCGGCGAGCGGCAGGCGGGTGTAATCGGCAGGCGGCGCGGCGGACGAGCCGGGATCGGCATCTGGGGCGGCGTCGGGCAGGCCGAGATCGGCGGCGGAAAGGATGCTCGGCGCGTCGGGCGCGGGCGGCGGCGTGTAGAGCGCCAGCATCGCCTCGTCGATGCGCGTGAGAGCTTGCGCGCGCATGATCTCCTGCGAGACGTTGCCGCTCGTCTGCCATTGGAGCGCCAGCAGCCACGCGAGTGTATCCAGCGGGGACCATGGATCGATGGTGATGTCGTCCAGGCGCAGGTCGAGCAACGTGTATTCGACCGCCAGATCGCCGGGCGCGCGCCCCTGGATGTAGGCGTTCACCCCGGCGGTGTAGGCGTGCAGGACGGCGCGCGTCTCAAAGGTCGAGGCGTTGTAGTTCGCCAGGGCAAGCTGCTCGAAGCCGAGCGTGCGGGCGAGGCGGTCGGTGGCCTGAAGCGTCTCGTCCGGGCCGAACAGCGCGCTCAGCCGCCCGCGTGCCAGACGGCGGCTGATGTCCATCTGCCACCAGCGATCCTGCGCGTGGACGTAGCCCTGCGCGAAGAAAAGATCGTACGGGTTGGCGGCGTAAGCGTGCGGCACGCCCCAACTATCGCGGTAGATCGTGATCGCGTCTTGCATCCCCTGCACGACGAGCTCCCCTTCCTGCTGGGGGAGCGGTCGGCGCGTGACGTAGTAGGCCAGAGCGGTGGCAAGCGCGGCGGTGCTGATCACGATCACCAGGGCCAGGATCGAGACCTTGCGGAGATTGCGCATGCGGTGGTTGTACCATGCGGGCGGGGGAGCAGCAAAATTCCGGCATAGGACACGAGTTTGTGCCTTTGGGAGCATTTGAAAGCGGCTCTGATAGTTTTTGAGAGCCACGGACTGCTACCATCTGCGCGGCTTGGCGTGTATCACTAGCATGGATGCACCAGGCCCCCCATCCCCCGCCCCCTTCCCCCACAAGGAGGGAAGGGGAGTGTGGCCTGCACTTTTTCCTTCCCTCGTTCTGGGGGAAGGAAAGCCGACCGCAGGTCGGAAGGATGGGGGGCGCACTGAGACCGAAACTGTGTCTGGAACCCGCACCATCAAACGGGGGAGCTATGCCGGAAGAACAAACGCCGACGCGTGGATCGTCGCGGCTGACAGGCTTCTACAAGCGCAGCCGGGAAGAGCGCGCGCGGATCGTCGCGGAGTGGGCCGGTCTGACGCCGGACGAGCAGGCTGCGTTGGAAGGCGGCGGGCTGTCCGCCGAGCAGGCCGATCACATGATCGAGAACGTGATCGGCGTGTACGCCCTGCCGGTGGGGATCGCGACGAATTTCCTGATCAACGGGCGCGACGTGCTGATCCCGATGGCCGTCGAGGAGCCGAGCATCGTCGCGGGGGTGAGCTTCGCGGCCAAGCTGGCACGCGAGGGCGGCGGCTTCACCACGTCCGCCGACGAGCCGGTGATGATCGGGCAGATTCAGGTGCTGGACGTGGCCGATCTCGAAGCGGCGGCGGAGCGGGTGCTCGCGGCGCAGGACGAGTTGCTGGCCGAGGCGGACTGCTGCGACCGGGCGATTGTCGAACTGGGCGGCGGCGCGCGCGGGCTGGAAGTGCGCCCGTTCCCGGAGACGCCGGTCGGGCCGATGCTGGTTGTGCACCTGCTGTTTGACGTGCGCGACGCGATGGGCGCCAACGCGATCAATACGACAGTCGAGCGGCTGGCTCCCCGCATCGAGGCGCTGACCGGCGGCCGCGTGAACCTGCGCATCCTCAGCAACCTGGCGGACCGGCGCAAGGCGCGCGCGACGTGCACCATCCCGGCGCGGGCGCTGGCGACCGAGTCGATGGCCGGGGCGGACGTGGCGCGCGCGGTGGTCGAGGCGGCGGTCTTCGCGGCGATTGACCCATACCGCGCCGCGACGCACAACAAGGGCATCATGAACGGGATGGACGCGGTCGCGCTGGCGACAGGGAACGACTGGCGCGCGCTCGAAGCGGGCGCTCACGCCTGGGCCGCGCGCGACGGCGTGTATCGCTCCTTGACGGAATGGACGCTTGACGAGGCGGGCGACCTGCGCGGCGCGATCGAGCTGCCGGTGGCGGTCGGGACGGTCGGCGGGGCGACGCGCGTGCATCCGGCGGCGCGGGCGGCGTTGAAGGTGCTTGGCAACCCCGGCGCGCAGGAGCTGGCGCAGATCATGGCGGCGGTCGGGTTGGCGCAGAACTTCGCGGCGATGCGCGCCCTGGCGACCGAGGGTATCCAGCGCGGGCACATGAGCCTGCACGCGCGGCAGATGGCTGTGGCGGCGGGCGCATCCGGCGACGAGGTCCAGGCGATCGCGGACCGGATGGTGCGCGAAGGCAAGATCACGACGCAGCGGGCGGAAGCTTTGTTGCAAGAGCTACGAAAAAGCAGCGGTTAGCAATTAGCGGTTAGCGGTTAGCCAAAGGCCAAAATCTAAGTGAGCTATCGGAAGGTGTGAGCGTATGTCGTCGGCGCGCAGAACCTCACCCCTGGCCCCTCTCCATTCATGGAGAGGTGAAAAGGGGCTGGGGGTTACGGGGTGAGGTTTCCCCGTCAAGCGCCGCGTATGCCAGCTTGTTTCGATAGTTCGCTTCACTGGTGGCGGCTGGATCGCTTGAGAGGGAGTGTATAAGCATGACGAGTGGTGGAAATCCGTTGGCAGTAGGGCAGTCGGTCCTCAAGCCGGACCGGCCGGTGGGCATCGTGGGCTATGGCGCGTACGTGCCACAGTTCCGGCTGCCCGCGAGCGAGGTGGCGCGGGTGTGGACCGGCGGCGTCGGCGGCGTGCCGATCAAGGAGAAAGCGGTCGCCGGGCTGGACGAAGACGTGATCACGATGGCGATCGAGGCGGCGCGCAACGCTCTGGCGCGCGGCGGGATCGATCCGCGCCTGATCCGCGCGGTGTGGGTCGGCAGCGAGAGCCATCCCTACGCGGTCAAGCCGTCGTCCACGATCGTCGCGGAGAGCATCGGCGCGGCGCCCAACATCCAGGCGGCGGACTGGGAGTTCGCGTGCAAGGCCGGGTCCGAGGCGATGCAGGCCGGGATCGGGTTTGTGGGCAGCGGCATGGGCCAGTACGTGCTGGCGATCGGCATGGACACGGCGCAGGGTCGCCCCGGCGACGCGCTCGAATACACGGCGGCGGCCGGTGGCGCGGCGTATTTGCTGGGGCCGGCGGACGAAAGCCTCGCGGTGATCCAGGGCAGCTACAGCTTCGTGACCGATACGCCGGACTTCTGGCGGCGCGCGCACGAAACGTATCCGAGCCACGGCGACCGCTTCACCGGCGAACCGGCGTACTTTGAGCACACGCTCAGCGCGGGGCGTCGCCTGATGGAGATGATGGGCACCACGGCGCAGGATTACCGCTGGGCAGTGTTCCACCAGCCGAACGTCAAATTCCCGCAGCGCGCGGCCAGCCTGCTCGGGTTCACACAAGAGCAGATCGAGCCAGGGCTGCTATCTGGCGTGGTGGGGAACGTGTACGCCGGGTCGTCGCTGCTCGGCCTGACGGCGATCCTTGACGTGGCCGAGCCGGGCGACCGGATCCTGATGGTCAGCTATGGCAGCGGCGCGGGGTCGGATGCGTTCGACTGGCTGGTGACGGATCACATCACCGAGCGCCGCGACCGGGCGCCGCGCACGCAGACGTATGTCGCGCGCCGGGTCGAGATCGATTACGCGATGTATGCGCGCTTCCGTGGCAAGCTGCGCGTGGACTAAGAGCGATTAGCGATTAGCAACGAGCGATTAGCAGAGACGGGAACAGGCACGCTCGAAAATGCGTGCGCTCGCAGGAACGATACGCACCGCGCGCCCGACTTGCTGTTCTTAACTAACTGCTAACGGCTAAGAGCTAATCGCTTACGGAAAGACGAGGCAAAGATGCGAGACGTAGCGATTATCGGAATCGGGCAGACGCCGGTCGGCGAGCACTGGGAAATGGGCCTGCGGCAGCTTGCGTTAGACGCGTTGCGGTCCGCGCTGGAAGACGCCGGGATCGACCAGATCGACGCGCTGATCGTGGCGAACGCGCTCGGCGGCAACCTCAGCGCGCAGAATCACGTGGGCACGCTGGTAGCGGATTACGCCGGGCTGGCGGGCGTTGAGGCGCTGCGCGTCGAGGCAGCGGATGCGTCCGGCGGGCTGGCGCTGCGCCAGGGTGTTCTGATGGTGGCGAGCGGCGCGGCGGAGACGGTCGTCGTGCTCGGCGTGGAGAAGGCGACCGATCGCACCGGCAGCGAGCGCGACACCGCGTTAGCAACCGTGCTCGACGCAGATTATGAGGCGGGTCCGGGCGGGACCCCGGCGGCGATGGCGGCGCTGTTGATGCGGCGTTACATGTACGAGCACGGCGTCGCGCTGGAGCAGTTCGAGGGCTTTTCGATCAACGCGCATGCCAA
>CBINGT010000250.1:0-5729 GCA_966250245.1 uncultured Anaerolineae bacterium | reverse complement strand
GCTGCTCGTAGACTGAGATTTGCCCGTGCGCCAGAACCGCATCTCCGTGCTGCGGCTCGAAGCCAAGCCACGCCGCCTGCGAGCGCCACATCACGCAGCGAAGCTCCGCCGAGTCGTCCTTCAGCGTGAAATACAGGTGGCCGGACGACGCGCGCGTAAAATTGCTGATCTCGCCCTCGACCCACACATCGGCCAGGCGCGGATCCTGGTCGATCAGGTCGCGGATGTAGATCGTAATTTGATGCACGCTGAACGCATCGGGCATGATGGGTCTATTGGCTCCGGCGGTGAAAAATCATTACACGAATTGTACCGTAACGCGCGCTTACCGGCTATTGTAGGACGGGTGCGCACAGAATGTGCTAAAATGACCGGCAATTCCTTCTCACAGCCGGGAACGACACAGCCCGGTTTGCGCGGGTGTAACAACACAACCGGACCTCAGGAGTATACGGCATATGGATGACGCTGAGCGCCAGCAACTGGCCGACCGGCTGAGCGGCCTATCCTTTCAAGCAGCGCACCGGGAGATGCGCAAAATCGACCGGGACGCCGTGCTGAAGTATTTCCGCAATTCCTATTGGGATGAGTATCACACCCTCTGGCTGCTGCCGAACCTGGGCGTGGAAGTGACGCTGGTCGAGAAGTCGGACATCGACACGCTCAATCAGCGCGAGTATGGCGGCCCGCCCTGGCAGCGGCGGCTGGGCGTCGAGTTTCAGTACATCGAAGCACGCGTCGCGCCGCTGGAACGCCCGGTCGAGAAGTTCTGAGAGGGAATGGGGAATAGGGAATAGGGAGCAGGGTTTTTCCCGCACTCCCGACTGCCTACTCCCCACTCCCTGCTTTTTACCGCTTCTATTCCGGTATTTCGTCTTCGGGGATCGTCAGCCCCAGAACGTGATAGCCGCCGTCGATGTAGATCGTCTCGCCGGTGATCATCTTGCCCCAGTCGCTCGCCAGGAAGGCCGCGACGTTGCCGACGTCGTCCTGCCCGATCCCCTCGCGCATCGGCGCGATCTTCTCGGCGTAGCGCAGCATCAGGCGGAAGCCGGGCACGCCCGCCGCTGCCAGCGTCTTGATCGGGCCAGGGCTGAGCGCGTTGACGCGGACGCCTTGGGGGCCCAGGTCGGCGGCCAGATAGCGGACGGTGTTCTCTAGCGCGGCTTTGGCGATCGCCATCACGTTGTAGCGCGGGACGACTTTCTCCGCCGCGTAATACGTCAGCGCCATGATGCTGCCGCCGTTGGGCATCAACTCGGCGGCGTGGCGGGCCAGCGGGATCAGGCTGTAGGCCGAGATCTCCATCGCGGTCTTGAACCCCTCGCGGCTGACGTCGCGGAAGCGACCGCCCAGGTCCTCGCCGGGCGCATACGCGATCGCGTGGACCAGCACGTCGAGCGTGCCGAAGCGCTCTTTCGCCTTGGCGAACACCGTCTCGATCTGCTCGTCTGAGGTGACGTCGCACTGCTCCACAAAGTCGATCCCTGCTTCCTCGGCCAGCGGGAACACGCGCTTCTCGAGCACCTCGCCCGCATAGCTCAAGCCGACGGTGGCGCCTTCTCGCAAAAATGCCTCGGTGATCCCCCACGCAATCGAGCGTTTATTTGCCACGCCGAAAATTAGCGCATTCTTACCTTCGAGAAGTCCCATTTTGTTCGCCTCTCCTTGTGTGATTGCATGGTGAAACACGCCAGACCGCGATCTGTTGCGGGTGAGCCGGAATCGCGCCTCGCGCTGAAGGCCACAGGATGCGCGCGAGTATACCGTATCAAGGCCGGACGATCACCGGCGTGCCGATCTCGGCCCACTCGTACAGCCAGCGCGCGTCGGGCGTGCGCAGGTTGACGCAGCCGTGCGACATGGGTTGCCCGAAATTGTTGTGCCAGTATGTCCCGTGCAGCCCGTACCCCTGGTAAAAGTACATCACCCAGGGCACGTCCGGCAGGTAATAGTCCGGCCCTGCCATCGTCTGCGACGGGAGCTTGTAGTAAATGCGGAAGTTGCCGTAGACCGTCGGCGTTTGCGGCAGGCCGGTCGATGCGACGAACGTCCGCAGCAGGCGCCCGTCCTCGTACACGTCGACTTCCTGCGCTTCGACTCGCACGACGATCTCCTTGCTGCGCGCGCCCGCCACGCCGGTATCGTTCGTATCCGGAAGCTGGTAGCCGCTGACGCGGTGTCCTGTTCGCATGACGGGAACCGTCAGCCGCTGCCCGACTGTGATCACGTCCGGGTTGGGCAGGCGATTGATCGCGGCGAGCGTGGGCAGGGGGATGCCGTAGACGTAGCTGATCCCGAGCAGGTTCTCGCCGGGCTGGACGTAGTGTGCCCGCCCTGCCGCTTCGAGCAGCGCGGGCGGAATGTACGCCGCCGGGTTGGGCGTGGGCGTCGGCGTGACGGGGGGTGTTGGGGTCGCCGTAGGTAGCGGCGGTGGCTCAGGCGGCAGGATCGCCGGATCGACCGGGCATGGCCGCGCGCCGCCATTGAACGTGCCGCCCTCGGCGAGTGGCGTAATCTCGCCGGTGTTCACGTCAAGCGCCGCAATCCGCACGTCGCCCTCGCCGCCGATGGACACCAGCAGGCGGTCATTGTCCAGCCACGACCACGCGATCTCGGCTTCTGCTTCGGCGCGCAGCGTCAGCGGCTGCGGCAGCTCGAAATCCAGCAGGTAGAGGTCGGCGGTCTGCGGGTCGGCCAGATCGCCCCACACGCTGAACGCAATCCGCACGCCCTCGTCGTCAAACACCGGCCAGACCTGGTTGCCCGGATCGATCTCGGGCGGCAGCAATTCGACTTCCCCAATTGCTTCCTCGGCGCCTTCGGCAACCGTGAACATCAGACGCCAGCGCCCGCCTAGTTCCCCCGCGTAGACAAGCTGGCGGCTGTCCGGCCCCCACGCGGGCGAGGTCGCGCGCCCCGCGCCGGACGTAAGCTGCCGCTGGCGGCTACCGTCCGCGCTCATCACCCAGATGGCCGGGACGCCGCCGTTCCGCGTGGAAACGAACGCGATCATGCTGCCGTCCGGGCTGAAGACCGGCGCGAAGTTCATCCCTTCGGAAGCGGTCAAGGCGACCGTCTCGCCCGTCGCCAGCCGCTGCGCGACGATCTGGAAGCTCCCGCTCGCGTCCGAGGCGTAGATGACCGTCTGCCCGTCCGGCGAGCAGGATGGCTCTCGCTCGTTTGCGGCGGAAGCGGTCAGCGCGCGGGCGGAACCATCCGGCTGCAGCAGGAAGATGTCTTCCTGGCCGCGCCGGTCGCTGTAGAAGACGATCGGCGGGGGCGGCGGGGTGGGCGTGGCGGTCGGCGGCGCAGGGGAAGGCGTCGGCGTGACCGGCGTGGGCGAAGGTTGCGCGGTCGGGCGGAAGGGCGCGATCGCGGTGTTCGTCTGCGCGATCGGGTTGAGTTCGGGTGTGGCGGTGATTTGCGCCTGGGCGATTGCGGCACGCGGGCGGGTGTCGGGAGTTCCGGCGCTGATGAGCACCATAAGCAGCAGCGGGACGGCGATCGTGACTCCTAACCAGACGCCTGATCGTTTCACGGTGGCACTCCTGCGTCGAGGTGGCTGCGGCAGCACGCGAGTAGCTCGATTGTAAAACAGCCCGCACGGTTCAAACAAGCGGCCGCGCGCTCAGCGAATGGGAGCAGACAAGATATACCCTATTCCCTACTCCCCACTCCCTACTCCCTTTCGCCGTTTCATAGCTGCAAAATAAACCGCGCTGCCACTACCAGCAAGAACAGCCCGTACAGCCGCCGGACGGTGCTTGACGGCAGGCTGAGCGCGATCCGCGCGCCGAAGAACGCCCCGGCGATCAGCCCGAGCGCGATCAGCGTCGAACCGGCCAATGACACCGCCCCGGCGTTGTAGTACGAGATCACCGCGCCGATGCTGACCGGCGGCATCAGCGCCGCCAGCGACGTGCCGACCGCGCGCTTCTGGCTGTAATGCAACAGCTCCACCATCGCCGGGACGATCACCAGCCCGCCGCCGATCCCGAACAGTCCTGACGCGACGCCCGCCACTATGCCGATCACCAGGAGAGGCAGCCGTGGTGCTTTCGTGTGATCGCCAGACTCGTCGCGCGGGGGAGCGATCTTACCCCGGCGCTCCGCGAGCAGCTTGCGCAGCTCCAGAAAGCGCCAGCCGACGTAAATCAAGAACGCGCCGTAGATACGCTGCATGGTCGCTTCGGGCAGGTTGAGCGCGAGCTCCGCGCCGAACCACGAGCCCAGCACGATGCCAATCGCCAGCACCACCGCGGCGACGAGGTCCAGCAGCCCGGCGCGATAGTAGGCCACCACCGCGAAGATGCTCAGCGGCCAGATCAGCACGACGAGGGACGTCCCGACGGCGTTCGGAAGCTCGTATGCGAAGAGGATCGTCAGCGCCGGGACGATCACAATCCCGCCGCCGATCCCAAACATGCCGGATAGCACGCCTGCTACCACGCCGACCAGTAGCAGCGCAAGGGGGTATTCGGGCATTCTCGACTCCTGGCAGCGATCCAACCGGCGGCGGATTGTACCGCAAAGCGTCCGCTGTGGGACACGCGCCGGGTTGCCGGGGCACGCGGCTTGGGAGTAGACTGGCGCGGGTGCGCGGAACGGCATCGGACGACTTCTGCGAGGCGGGATGGACTTCAACACGCTCGATTGGCTGCTGGCGCTGGCGCCGCCGGTGGTGGTGCTCGGCCTGATGGTCGTGCTCGGATGGGATTCCAGCCGGGCGGGTGTCGCGGGCTGGCTGGCGGCGGCGGTCATTGCGGTGGGGCGCTTCGGCGCAGGCGCGCAGGTGCTCGGCGTGGCGCAGGCCGAAGCGCTGATCCTGGCGGCGGACGTCTCGCTGATCGTGTGGGCGGCGCTGCTGCTCTACCAGACAGTCGAGCGCGCCGGGGCGCTGGCGGTGGTGGCGGAAGCGCTCGCCCGGCTCAGCGCGGACCGGCTGATCCAGACGCTGCTGCTCGGCTGGGTGTTCGCCAGCTTTTTGCAGGGGATTGGCGGCTTTGGCGTGCCGGTGGCGATCGTCGCACCGCTGCTGATCGGCCTGGGTGTGTCGCGCGATCGGGCCGTGGTCATCCCCGCGCTTGGACACAGTTGGGCGGTCACGTTCGGATCGCTCGGCGTGCCGTTCGTCGTCCTGGTGAAGACAGTCGATCTGCCGGGGGAGCGGCTGGCGGGGCCGTCCGCGCTGCTGCTCGGCGCGCTTGGCTACGCGGTCGCACTGATGGCGGCGCACGCGCTTGAAGGCCGGGCGGGAATGCGCCGCGCGCTGCCGTTTGTGGCGGTTGTCGGGACCGCGATGGGCGCGGCGCAGCTTGCGCTGGCGGCGAATGGCTTATGGACGCTTGGCGCGGTCGGCGCGGGGCTGGCGGGGTTCGTTGTGGCGGCGGGCTGGCTTCGCTGGCAGCGCGCACGTGGACCGGCTCAGGCGTACGTCCCGACGCCTGTTCAGCCGTCAGAGCGCCCGCGTCCGACGATCGCGCTCGCCCTGGCGGGGTACGTCATCCTGATCGCGCTGGCGCTGCCCTTGCGCGGGATCGAACCGTTGCGTGCAGCGGTCGATCGCTGGGCGCTGGCGGTGGATCTGCCCGCGACGACCACGGATCGCGGCTGGCATGAACCCCCCGTCGAGGATGAGGGCTTCGGCATCCCGGCGCATCCTGGCCTGCTGATCGCCTACAGCAGCGCGATCATCTTCGTGCTGTACCGGCGGCGCGGCTATTACG
>CBINGT010000249.1:0-5767 GCA_966250245.1 uncultured Anaerolineae bacterium | reverse complement strand
GCCCGCTGGTGTCGCCCGTTTCGTTCCGGCATCCGGCGATGCTGGTTCGCATGGCGGCGGCGGTGCAGGACCTCAGCGGCGGCCGTCTGACGCTCGGTCTGGGCGCGGGCTGGATGGAGCGCGAGCACGAGAATTACAGCTACAGCCTGCTCGACATTCCGGGCCGCCTCAAGCGTTTTGAGGAAGCGCTGATCGTCATTACGCGCCTGCTGGCAGGGGAGCGTGTGACCTTCTCCGGAGAGCATTACCAGTTCAACGACGCGATCCTGTTGCCCCGGCCAGAGCAGCGCATCCCGATCCTGATCGGCGGCAACGGCTTGAAGCGCACGCCGGAGCTGGTGGCGCGTTTCGCCGACGAGTGGAACGGTATCTACCTGACGCCGGAGCGTTTCGCCGAGCGCAGCCAGCGGATTGACGAGCTACTGCGCGAGCACGGGCGCGAGCCTGAAAGCGTGCGCCGCTCGATCATGACGGGGCTGACATTCGGCCACGACGACGCGGACGTACGCCGCCAGTTGAACGGCAGCAGCCCCGACGAGGCGCGCGCCGCCGGGCGGATCGTCGGCACGGCAAGCGAGGTGCGGGATCAGCTTGCCGCGCTGGCCGAGGTCGGCGTGCAGCGTGTGATGCTCCAATACCTCGACTACGACGATTTGAGCCGCCTGGAAGCGTTCGCGGCGGCGGTTCTATGACATGGCAGCGAGACCGGATTACGGGCTGCGGAAGCACATCGGCATCGCAATCGATGGCGGCGGCGTCCGTGGCGCGATCGTCGCGCATGGCATCATCGAACTCGAGAACATCCTCGGCACGCGCCCGCTGATCGACGATCCGCGCGTGAAGGTGCTGGCGGGGACGAGCACTGGCTCGCTGATCGCGGCGAGTCTGGCGCTCGGGCTGACGGGCGAGCAGATCCTCACGCTCTACACGCAGTTAGGAGAGCGCGCATTCTCCAAAGCCGGGACGCTGCGCCCGTTTGGCGTGCGGATCCCGCTGCTCAGCCGCGCTCGCCTGCCGATCCGCGTCGTGCGCGCGCTGGAGAAAGCCCCGCTGTCGATTGGCGAGGTGCTGCTATATACGCTGATGCCCGCGCGCTATTCGTTCGACCCGCTGCGCGAGATCATCCGCGAGGCGCTGGCCGATCACCCGCTGGGCCAGAACCCGACGCTGGCCGAGGTCGGCGAGTACCTGCGCGCCAAGCCCAACCAGCCGGAACTGATCATCACGGCGGTTGAGGTTGGCGCGCGGCAGACGCGTTTTCTGAAGACCACGCCTAGCGAAACGTATGGCCGGATGACGCTGGTCGACGCATTGCTCGCCTCGTCCGCCATTCCGACCTACTTTGACCCGATCCCGATCCCGCCCGCGAACGGTGGTCGCCCGACGCGCTGGCTGGTCGATGGCGGGGTGGGGAACTTCGGCAACCCGGCGCTGGTCGTCGCGTGGGAAATGTGCGAGCCGCTTGGCCTGGGGCGTGGCTACGATCCGGCGGACGTGACGCTCTACTCGTTCGGGACGGGCTTTCCGCCGACCGAGGTCTACGAGAAGGAGTATGGCACGCCGCGCGACTGGTGGGCGCTGGACTGGGCTATCCGCGCGACCGATCTGTTTGTGGACGACACGATCCGCGAGACGACGCGCAACCTGCTGGCGCAGTATCGCGGGATCGACCTGCGCCGCTTCCAGGTGTTGCTGGATCGCGTGGTCGAGCCGGACCGCTTCGATCTACTGGACGACTACCTGATGATCAAGGGGGAGCAGCTCCGGCGGCTGGTGCGCCAGAACCGGCACGCGCTGCGCTCGCCGGACGACGTCGATCAGCGCCACGATCCGGAGCAGATCATGATCGGGTCGTTGGAAGGGTTGTTGAAGTAAGCGGTTAGCGAAAAACAGGGAGTAGGCAAGAGCGGATGCTCCGCTATTCCCTACTCCCTATTCCCTATTCCCCAAACGGACTAAGCGTTCCGTCTTCGTTCAACTGCTGGACGCGCAACTCCGCCGCGTCGAGCAGCGCGCCGCAGTGCCGGGCGAGGCGCTGCCCTTCTTCGTACAGCGCAACCGAGTCGTCCAGCGATAGCTCGCCAGACTCCAGCCGGGCGACGATGTCTTCCAGCCGGGCGTACGCTTCCTCAAAGCTCAGGGTGATTTCTTGGCTCACGCTATACCTTCTCCAGCATTGGCCGCTTGTTCGGGCCGGACATGGCGCGTCAATCCGCCGCCAGCGGATTCGCATCCGTGAAGAAATTCTGGCAGCCGAGTTGGCGCGACTGCACCGCTGCGATCAGCGGTTCCAGCTTGCCGGTTGTGTCGAGCGCGCGCACCTGCGCGAAGTCCGCTTCGGCGTTCTCCGTCTCGCGGCGGCGCAGGCGTGTTTCGGCGCGCAGCAAGTAGGCGATCACATGGTCCGGTGCGCGCGCGATCGTCTGCGAATACGCGCGCTCGGCGCTCAAGTTGCTGCCCAGCGCGCACGACGCCATCCCCTGCACGAAGTAGAGGTCCGAGCTGGTCGTGAAGTACACCAGCCCGGCGCGCGTCGATTCGACCGCATCCTGATAGCGTCCGAGCGCCAGGCTGCTGAACGCCGCCACGCTGACCCCATACGGGTTTTGCGCGTTTTCGCCGAAGGTGGCGGTCACCAGCCGGTTCATGAAGGTCGCGTCGGGATATTCGCGCAGAATGACGTCGACCGCGGCGATCGCGTCCGCGACGCGCCCCTGGCGCAGCGCCAGCAACGCCTGATAGACGTACGGGAAGTTGGCGTCCGGCTCCAGCGCGATCGCCGCCTCAAAGTCGGCCTGCGCCATGTCGAACCGCCCCGCCTGATAGTAGAGCGATCCACGGAAGAACAGCGCCAGCCAGTCATCGGGCCGCTGCTCGATCACGCGGTCGAACGCGCCGACGATCTCGTTAAAGTCGTCGCTGACGTTTGCGATCACCATCAGCGGCATCGTCCAGCCGTCCGGGCCGATGCGGTTTGCCGTCTCGACGTCGCGCCGCGCTTCTTCCGGGTTGCCCATCCGCTGCTGAAGCGTTGAGCGCATCACGTACAACAGCGCATTGCCGGGATCGACTTCGAGCGCATCGTCCAGCCCATCGATCGCCAGCTCTGGCTCGTCAAACTGGTTCAGCATCGCTTGATGGATCAGCGCTGACTCCGACGTGCCCAGCACTTGCGCCGGACGGACGTTGATCATGTCGCTGATGGCGAGCGTGCGCATCGTCTCGAAGGTCGCGCCGTCGGCGTTTTGCAGCAGCGCGAGCGCGTTCAGCACGAACGGCGCCAGAGAGTCCCGGCGCTCGTCGAGCATCGTCACCGTCACATTGATCGTGCGCTCCAGCGAGGTGCGATCAAAGGTCATGTTCGGGAAGGCATCTAGCAAGCCGATCTGAATCTGGGCTTCGATCTCGCTGGCGGAGTAGGTTCCCCAGATCACGATCGTCGCGCCGTTCGCCTGGGCGGCTGCCATGGCTTGCTCGCGGTTGGTGATCACCTCAGGATAGTCACGCACGCGGACGCGCGAGAACGGCGCAACCAGCTCCAGATTCTCGCGCAGGTTGTCCACGATGAAGCGCATCACCTGCGGGCGGCGCACCCCGGCGACCTGCTCAATCCCGCCGATCTGCTCAAACGGCGCGACGAGCACCATGTACTCGCCCGGTCCGACTGGTTCCACCAGCGGAACCGCTGCGACGGTGGTCGCTTCCGGTGACTCGGTGGCATCGTCCCTCGACACGGGTGGCGAATCGGGCGTGTCGTTGTTGAAAAACGTGACGATGCTGGTGATCGCGATCGCGGTGGCCGAGAGGATGAACACGGCGATCAGCACGGTTATCCACTGCCACTTGTTCGAGCGCGGCGCCAGGTATTCCGGCGGCGTCATCATGCCGGGCGTGATCGGCGTGCCGGGCGGGTACTGCATCGGCGTGATAGGCGTGCCCGGCTGCGGGTAGATCTGCGGCAGGCCGTGCGTCTGGACCTTCGGCTGTTCCTGCCCCTGTTGCGCCTGTTGCCCGTGCTGGCCGTGCTGCTCCTCGAACGGCGTGGCGAAGCGCCCCGAATTCACGGCGAGCAAGCCTTGCAGCGGCGTGTCGAGCCCGCGAATGAGCGCCTCAAGCTCTGCGCCGACCACTCGCACGCTGCTGATCCGCTTCTCGCGGTCTTTTTCCAGC
This sequence comes from uncultured Anaerolineae bacterium, assembly GCA_966250245.1. GTDB lineage: Bacteria > Chloroflexota > Anaerolineae > Aggregatilineales > Aggregatilineaceae > DYGX01. Next base: position 1,597 of record CBINGT010000249.1, on the reverse strand, counting down.
ATGTGCCTGATTAGCGCGGACAGCGCGGGCGGCACGTCGTCGCGCAGGCGGGTGAGGTCCGGCGTGGGCTTGGTCAGGATCGCGGTCAGCACGGCGGGCGTGCTGTTCTCGAGGAATGGCGGGCGCCCGGCGATCATCTCGAACAGCATCACGCCAAATGACCAGATGTCGGCGCGCTCGTCGAGCTCCATGCCGTTGCACGCTTCCGGGCTGAGGTAAGCGTACGTGCCGATGACCGAGCCGGTCTGCGTCAGGCGGGTGAGGTTGCCCATGTGCGCCACGCCGAAGTCGGTCAGGCAGGGCGTGCCGTCGTCCTTCATCAGAACGTTGTCGGGCTTGATGTCGCGGTGAATGATGTTCAAACGGTGCGCGCGGGTCAGCGCGTCGGCCAGGTCGAGCGCGATGTTCAGCACGCGCTTGATCGGCATCTTCTTCTCGCGATCGATCATCTCGCGCAGCGACCCGCCGCCGATGTACTCCATCACCAGGTAGTGATAGTCGTTTTCCTGGATGGTCGCCAGCATCTTCACGATGTTCGGGTGATTAAGCTGGCGCAGCGCCTGCCCCTCGCGCTGGAAGCGGTCGAGGATGCTCTGGTTTTCCTGCACGATGTGCGGGTGCAGGCGCTTGATCGCGACCGGATCGCCCGTCACGGTGTCGGCGCCGATGAACACGTCGCCCATGCCGCCCCGGCCGATCAACTCTCCCTGCTGGTAGCGTCCGCCAATAATAGTTGGTTCGCTCATATTTGGCTCGCTCGTGCCGTCTGGCTGCCTTGCTGGCGCTGGCGAACACTGGCAATCAAATGACCGTCACGCAGCGTCACCGTGATGGTCGTGCCCTCTGCCGCGTCGTGCGTGCTGCTGACGCGCGCTCCGTCGGCGGTCCGGGTGACAATGGCATATCCGCGTTCCAGCAGGCCGAGCGGGCTCGCCGCGTGGAGCGCGCGGGTCTGCGCGTCGAGTCGCTGGCGATCGCGGCTCAGCCTGTGGCGGATGTGCGTATCCATCCGCCCGGTTAAATCATCAATCCGCTGGCGCGCGTTCTGCACCTGATAGGTCGGGGAAAGCCGCGCCAGCCAGCGTTGGGTGGCGTTCAGGTTCTGGCGTAACTGCTCAAGCTGGCTGCTCAGCAACGAGTCCATCCGCGCCTGCAGCGCACGTACCTGCTGCGCCAGCAGCGCCCCGTCCGGCGTGATCAGCTCGGCGGCGGCGGACGGTGTCGGCGCGCGGCGGTCGGCGGCGAAATCGACCAGCGTGAAGTCGATCTCGTGCCCGACGCCCGTCACCACCGGCAGACGCGACGCCGCAACCGCGCGGACCACCGCCTCGTCGTTGAAGCACCACAGATCTTCCAGGCTGCCGCCGCCGCGCACCAGCAGGATCAGGTCGATGTCGTCGCGCTGGTTGAGCCGGTCCAGCGCCGCGATGATCTGCGGGGGCGCTTCCTTGCCCTGCACCAGCGTCGGACTCAGCACGACCGGCAGCAGCGGATAGCGCCGCCGGATGACGTTCAGCACGTCCTGAAAGGCCGCCGTCGTCGGCGATGTGACGACACCTACCGCACGCGGGAAGGCCGGCAGCGGCCGCTTGCGTGC
>CBINGT010000248.1:0-5777 GCA_966250245.1 uncultured Anaerolineae bacterium | reverse complement strand
AGAGCGAGCGAAAGCAGATGCAAGCGCGTATGTTGCTAAGTGATCTGTCGAAATGATCTGACCTGCGCGGCGCTCGCCGGGGAAACTTCACTCCTTAACCCCCGGCCCCTTTTCCCCTCTCCACACGTGGAGAGGGGCCAGGGGTGAGGTTCTGCGCGCCAACGACGACGCTGATTTCTTTCGATCGATCACTTAGCGGCTTGCCGTGAGCGACTTCTAATTAGCAATTCACGGGTAGCCAGAAGCCAAAGCGAGCTCAACCGCCGCTTTGGCTAATTGCTAACCGCTCACTGCTAACAGCTTCTCACTGCCCCTCATCGACCGCTATTGATGCACTCCCGAGGCGGTGGTAAACTCCCCTCGTGACCGGAGTATTGTACCGCGCACGGCGCATGCCGCCTATGGCGCGGTGCGCGTTTGATTCGGCATCCCCGGCTCCGGTTGCGGCCCGCGGACGCGGGTAACTCTTCCGGCACGGCACAGCGAGAGGAAACGTTCAGGCGATGGACAATGGGCGAAAACGCGGGCGCACGCCGCTTCGCTTCGGGGTCCTGGGGATCCTGCTGGTTGGCTGCCTGCTGCTGGCGGCGATCGTGGGCGCGCTGGCGCTCGGCGGGGATGACGAGCCTGCTCGCAACCCTGGCAACGCGATTGTCTACGGGCTGACGCTCAATCCGTCCGGCTTCGACCCGCACATCCACCAATCCAGCGAGCTGGGTATCCCTTTCTTCTCGGTGTACGATACGCTGGTCTATCGCCACCCGCAAACGCTCGAGTTCGTGCCAGGGCTGGCGGAACGCTGGGAGATGGCGCCGGATGGGCTGTCGTGGACGTTTTATCTCAAGCAGAACGTGCGCTTCCATGACGGGACGGAGTTCAACGCGGCGGCGGTGGCGGCCAATCTCGACCGGATTATGAACCCTGATGTCGGCTCGCAGAAGGCGCGCGTGCTGCTCGACGCCTACACCGGCTATGAGATCGTCGATCCGTACACGATTACGCTGCGCGTGTCGCAGCCGTACGCGCCGCTGCTGGATGCGCTCAGCCAGGTGTATCTGGGCATCGCCAGCCCGGCCGCGCTCAAAGCCAACACCAATAACAGCTACCAGTGGCATCAGGTCGGGACGGGGCCGTACAAGCTCGACGAGTTTGTGCCCGGCCGCCTGATCCGCCTGATTCGCAACGAGGACTATAACTGGGGGCCGGTCTTCTACGCGCCGGTTGTCGACGACTCGCTCGATACGATCGAGTTCCGCTTCTACACTGATCCGGCGACGCGCAGTCTGGCGCTCGAAAGTGGCGAGGTGGATGTCGTCGGGGAGCTGTTGCCAACGGACGCGGAACTTCTCGCGGGGAACGTCGAGGTGGACGTACACCAGGTTCCCGTGCCGGGCACGCCGCAACAGTTCTTCTTCAACACGCGCCACGCGCCGCTGGATAGCATGACCGTGCGGCAGGCGCTGCTCTACGGCACCAACCGGACCGAGATCGTCGATGCGGTCTATCAGGGCCGCTCCCCGATCGCGCACGGGCCGCTGACCTCCACCGTGATGTACTACGATCCGGCGGTCGAGCAGATGTATCCGTTCGATCTCGATCAGGCGCGGGCGCTGCTGGCGTCGCAGGGCCTCGCGGACACGGACAACGACGGCATCCTCGAATGGGAAGGTGAGCCGCTGGAACTGACGGTCGTGTTCGGCCCCTGGAACCAGATGCCGGACGTGGCGCAGTTGATCCAGAGCCAGTGGCGCGAGTTGGGGATCGACGTCGAGCTGATCCAGGTGCCGGATTTTCCGTCGTTGCGCCAGCGGGTGCGTGACGACGATTACGACGTGATCTCGTTCTACGATTTCGGCGTCGATCCGAGTATTCTCAATCGCTTCTACCTCAGCGGGGCGGTCAATAACTGGTCCGGCTTCAGCGATCCGCAGCTTGACCAGACGCTTTACGAGGCGATGCGCCAGACCAACTCCGACGCGCGCCGGACGCTCTACTCGGCCGCGCAGATTCGGATTATGGAGCAGGCGCTTGTGCTGCCGATCCGCGAGTACGTGAATCTGGTCGGCGTGTCATCCGATCTGGATGGCGTTGTCTTCAGCGCGCAGGGCTGGTGGCCGCTGTTGCGCAACTTCCAGCTTACCCGCTGAGCGAGCATGCTTCCTTTTCTGGCGCGGCGAGCCGTCATGGCGCTGGTGGTCGTGTGGCTGGCGGGGAGCGCCGCGTTCCTCGCGCTGCGCGTCGCGCCGGGCGATGCGGTCGACGCGACGATGGCGCGCGTCGGCGCATCCGACGAGCAGATCGCCGCGCAGCGGGCCGCGCTGGGCCTGGACGATCCCCTTCCGATCCAATATGCGCGCTACTGGGTGGACACCGTGCGCGGGCGGTGGGGCGCGTCGCTGGTCAACGGGCAGCCGGTGACCGAGCTGATCGCGCAGAACGCCCGCCCTACCGTGACGCTGGCGCTCGCCGCGATGGTGATCGCGCTAGCGCTGGGCGTGACGCTCGGCGTGATGGACGGGCTGGAGCGCCCCGCCGGACTGCACTGGGTCGCCGGGGGACTGGCCTCGCTGGCGCTGGCCGCGCCGGTCTACTGGACGGCGACGCTGGCGATCTACGCCTTCACCGTGGCGATCGCGCTGTTTCCCGGTGTGGGCGCCGAAAGCCCGGCCGCGCTGATCCTTCCGGCGCTGGTGCTCGGCTTTCACGCCTCTGGCAGCATCGCGCGGGTGACAGCGGCGAGCGTGCGCGAGGCGGCGCGCGGTGACTTCGTGCGGACGGCACGCGCCAAGGGTCTGCCAGAGCGCGACGTGATCGACCATATCTTGCGCGTGGGGCTGCTGCCGGTGGTGTCGGTCGCGGCGCTGCAAGCGGGCTTTCTGCTCGGCGGGACGGTCATCACCGAGATGATCTTCGTGCGGCGCGGGCTGGGCCAGGTGCTGCTCACTGCTGTGACCAATCGCGATTATCCGGTGGTGCAGGGCCTGGTGGTGCTGGCGGCGCTGGTCTACACGGCGCTCAACGCGGGCGCCGACGCTCTGAATTTCCGGCTGGATCCACGCACGCACCGGGCGGAGTAGCGACGATGCGGCGGAACCGGCTCCGGACGGCAGTGGCGCTGGCGATTGGTGGGCTGGTCGTCGCGCTTTCGCTGCTTGCGCCGCTGCTGGCGACGCACGATCCGCGCGCCACTTCGCCGGATGCGCAGCTTGAGCCCCCTTCGCGTAGTCACCTCTTTGGCACAGATTTGCTCGGGCGAGATGTGTTCAGCCGGGTGCTGTACGGCGGGCGGCGAACGCTCGGCGTGGCGCTGTTGTCCGCGCTGGTGATGCTGGCGCCCGGCCTGCTGATCGGGATGGTCGCCGGGTTCGCGGGCGGGTGGCTCGACACGGCGCTGATGACCGCGCTGGACGCGATGCTCGCCGTGCCCCCGCTGGTGCTCGCGCTGGCTCTGGTGGCGCTGTTCGGCAGCGGGAGCGTGCAGATCGCGGTAGCCGTGGGGATCGCCGGAATCCCCTCGTATGGGCGTGTGGCGCGGGCGGTGGTGCTGGAAGCGCGCAACCGCCCGTATGTCGAGGCGGCGCGCGCGATCGGGGCGCGCCCGGCCGGGATTCTGCGGCGGCATATTCTGCCCACCATCGCGCCGACGCTGCTGGCGTTCGCGGGTGTCACGCTGAGCTGGGCGATCCTCAACAGCGCGGCGCTGATCTTCCTCGGCTTCGGCGGCGACATCTCCGCGCCAGATTGGGGCGTCATGCTGGCAGACGGGCGGCAGGCGTTCCGCACCGCGCCGTGGGTCGCGCTGGCGCCGGGCATTGCGCTGAGCGCGACGGTGCTGGCGATTAATTGGCTGGCGGATTCAGCGGTTAGCCGTTAGCGATTAGCGGTTAGCAAAGCGCTGCTCAGCGGCGGGTGTGGCGCACCGAATCACGGCGGTGCAGACAGGATGCTCGCTGCCGAAACCGGCTCATTCCTCTTAGAAAGCCACCTCACCGCATCTCTTTTTGCAGGCGTATGAATTGCGGGGAATGGGTTGTGTCTTGGTCTTGCTAATCGCTAATTGCTTACCGCTAACGGCTCTCTATCCCACCGGCGCTGCCGCGCCCGGTGCGACGACGGTGAACAACACTTCCTCGGAGGACGTTGAGCCGACCCACACGCCCTGATCCGAGTAGGCGGGAGTGGCAGTCGGCGGCAGGCCAGACTCGGGCGGGGGCAGCACGCCGCTGCTCGAGTTGCTATAGAACGCGCGGATGCGATACTCACCCGGCTGCAGCCCTAGCGCGCTCAACTGCTGAACCGAATAGCGATAGGTCTGCGTGCAGCGCGCGCCCGCGCCAAGCAGGTGAAGCTGGTCGCGCGGGTAGGACTGCGGGGCGGGGCGGGGCGCTGCGCCGTCCGAGACGATCTGGTCCGTGCCCACGCGCCGGATCTCGAACGACAGCCCGGTGTCGTTGTCGAGCCGCGTGATCGGCGGGGTTGCGTCTGTGAGGTAGAGGATCACCGGGCCGTTGTCGCTGTTGTTGAATGTAACGTGGACCTCAAGCGTCTGATCGGTCGCGACGACGGCGCTGGTCAGCCACAGGTCCAGGTCGAGATTTTGTGGATCGCCGCCGGACTGCGCCAGCACCGAGCGGTTGTTCCCCCCGATAGGCGGGGCGAGATCGGTGCATTGCGGACCCTGGCGCACCAGCGGGATCGGGGCAAATTGGGACGCTGCCGCCAGCGCGAGCAGCAAGATCACCACCAGGGACAGCAGCAATCGGGGACCGGAGAACGCGGCAAACCGGCTTTGCGCGCCGCCACCTCTTCCACCTCGACGGGCCATGATCGCTCGCTATCCTTCGTGCAGAATCCAGTCTTCGACCAACTGCGCTGCCGTCGCCATGGGCGGCTCGTGCGTGACGTCCAGCCAGGTGATGCCGCTATCGTGCCCGTTGAACCACGTCATCTGACGGCGGGCGAAGGCGCGTGTCGCCTGCTGGATGGCCGCAATCGTCTCTTCGAGCGATTGCTCTCCGGCGAAATACGGCTGCCACTGCGCGTAGCCGAGGCCGCTCATCGACGGCAGATCCCAAGTATAGCCTGCGTCCAGCAAAGCGCGCACCTCGCCCTGCAGCCCGGCGTCGATCATCTGGAGCACACGGTGGTTGATGCGCTCGTGCAGGGCGTCGCGCTCCATCCTCAGCCCGATCTGGCACAGCCGGTAGGGCGGCGGCGATTTGCGCTGAAGCACGGAGATCGGCGTGCTGGTGACGAGAAACACTTCCAGCGCGCGAACCACTCGGCGCACGGTACGGTAATCAATACGGCTGGCGGCGTCGGGGTCGTGTTGCTGAAGGTGCGCGTGCAGGGCTTCGGGGCCGTGCTCTGCCGCGTAGGCTTCCAGCTCGGTGCGCAGCTCGGGATTGGGCGGCACTTCCGGGATGCCCCAGCCCTCGATGACGGCGCTGATGTACTGCCCCGTCCCGCCGACCAGCAGCGGCAGCCCGCCGCGTGAGTGGATGTCGTCAATCGCGGCGTAGGCGGCGCGCTGGTATTCGGCGAGCGTGTAGGGTTCGTCCGGCGCGACGACGTCCAGCAGGTGATGGGGCGCGGCTGCGCGTTCTTCCGGCGTCGGCTTGGCGGTGCCAATGTCCATCTGCCGGTAGATCTGGCGGCTGTCTGCGCTGACGATCTCCCCGCCGAAACGCTGCGCCAGAGCGATGCCGAGCGCGGTCTTGCCGCTGGCGGTCGGCCCGAGCACAACGATCAGCGGGCGGTGCTCGGCCTCGGATGCG
>CBINGT010000247.1:0-5848 GCA_966250245.1 uncultured Anaerolineae bacterium | reverse complement strand
TCACCGCCGCCGACGACGGGGGAAGCTCTGGGCGGCTGCGGCGCGAGCTGGGCGTTCTGCCGCCGGGCGACCTGCGCAGCAACATCGCTGCGCTCGCCAACGACGAAGACCTGATGACGCACCTGTTTCAATACCGCTTCGCGTATGGCGGCCTGGGCGGGCACAACTTCGGGAACCTGTTCCTCACCGCGATGGCCGACATCACTGGCAGCATGGATCGCGCGCTGGCCGAAACGGCGCAGGTGCTGGCAATCGAAGGGCGCGTGCTGCCCTCGACGCTGCAGGACGACGTTGTGCTGATGGCCGAGGTGCGTATGCCGGGCGAAACCCGTCTGCGTCGGGTCAGCGGGGAGTCGAAGATCCCGGAGTCCGGCGGCAAGATCGAGCGTGTCTTCCTGCATCCTGACCGGGTCCGCGCGTATCCGGAAGCGCTGCGCGCGATCCTTAACGCGGACCTGATTGTTATTGGACCGGGCAGCCTTTATACGAGCATCCTGCCCAATCTGCTTATCCCTGGCATTGTCGAAGCAATAAGGGCAAGCGGCGCCTATCGTGTTTATATTTGTAATGTGGCGACGCAAGCCGGTGAAACTGATGGGTATACGGTAGCCGATCACGTGCGCGCGCTGGAAGCACACGTAGGGAGCGGTGTCTTTCGCACGGTCATCGCGAACAATCACTATCCAACCAAGAACGCCGGCGAAAACACGCACTACGTCCAGCCTGACGTCGCCGCGATCGCCGACCGATATGACGTTGTGTGGGCCGATCTGACCGATGCCGAGCAGCCCTGGCGGCACGATCCACAGAAGCTCGCCCAGGCGCTGCTCGATGCTTATGAGCGTGCGGCGGCCAGTGTTCAGGCCCAGCACACGTCGCTCGCTGTAGGATAGGCGGCGAGCCTGTACAGCGCCCACCCGGACGGGGTAGTCTCGTGCGGATGGTGCCACTTTATCAGCGACTCGTTCGGACTGAGTAAGGAGTGAACAACCATGGCAACACGTGTTGGTATCAATGGCTTCGGTCGTATTGGCCGCCAAGTCATGAAGATCATCATGGACAAGTATCCCAACGATCTCGAGGTCGTCGCGTTCAACGACCTGGGCGACCTCAAGACGATGGCTCACTTGTACAAGTACGACTCATCGTACGGTATCTCGGACGACACGGTTGAGGTCGGAGAGGGGACCCTGCGCATCAACGGCAAAGAGGTCAAGGCCCTGGCCGAGCGCGACCCCGCCAACCTGCCCTGGGGCGATCTGGGTGTGGACATCGTGATCGAGAGCACAGGCGTCTTCCGCAGCCGCGAGAAGGTGCAGCCGCACATCAACGCGGGCGCGAAGAAGGTCATCATCTCGGCCCCGGCCAAGGGTGAGGTTGACCTGACGGTGGTGCTGGGCGTCAACAGCGACAAGTACGACAGCGCGAACCATCACATCATCTCGAACGCGTCGTGCACCACGAACGGCCTCGCGCCCTTCGCGAAGGTCCTGCACGACAAGTTCGGCATCAAGCGCGGCCTGATGACGACGATCCACTCGTACACCAACGACCAGCGCATCCTCGACCTGCCGCACAGCGACCTGCGCCGCGCGCGCGCCGCTGCCATCAGCATGATCCCGACCACCACCGGCGCTGCCAAGGCTGTCGGCCTGGTGATCCCGGAGCTGAAGGGCAAGTTCGACGGTATCTCGGTGCGCGTCCCCACCCCGACCGTGTCGCTGGTGGACTTCGTTGGCGAGCTTGAGCGCGAAACGACGACCGAGGAAGTGCTCAACGCGTTCCGCGAAGCGGCCAACGGCCCGATGAAGGGCATCCTCGGCGTGGCCGACGAGCCTCTGGTGTCGATTGACTTCAAGGGCGACGAGCGCTCCAGCATCGTCGACGCCGAGTTCACAACGGTGTTCCAGGGCACGATGGTGAAGGTTCTGGCGTGGTACGACAACGAGTGGGGTTACTCCGCCCGCACCGCCGACCTCGCCAAGATGATTGCCGACGCTCTCTAGACCGGCGTCTCGACTCTGCTCTAATGGCATAACCGCGAGGGCAGGATCGGTTCCCGGTCCCGCCCTCGCTTTACTCTACAGCGGATCAGCAAGGAGTTGTGCATGAACAAGAAGACTGTTCGCGATATCGACCTGACCGGCAAGCGCGTGCTGGTGCGCGTCGACTTCAACGTGCCGATCAACGAGAACGGGCAGGTCACGGACGACACGCGCATCCGCGCCGCGATCCCCACGCTGAAGTACATCCTCGACCAGAAGCCGCGCTATGTCGCGTTGATGTCGCATCTCGGCCGCCCGAAAGACGCGCCCGATCCCAAGTACTCGCTGCGGCCGGTGGTGCCGGTGCTGGCGGAACATCTCGGCGTGGATGTGGTCTTCGCGGAAGACAGCGTCGGCGAGGCTGCGCAGCGTGCGGCGGAGTCGGTTCCTGAGGGTGGCGTGCTGCTGCTCGAAAACACGCGTTTCCACAAGGAAGAGAAGAAGAACGACGAGAACTATGCGCAGGAGCTTGCCAAGCTGGGCGACGTGTACGTCAACGACGCGTTTGGCTCGGCGCACCGCGCGCACGCCTCGACCGAGGGCGTCACGCGCTATCTGCCGGCGGTCGGCGGCTTCCTGATGGAGAAGGAGCTCACCTATCTGGCGAACGCCATCGCGCAGCCAGAGCGGCCGTTCGTCGCCATTCTCGGCGGCGCGAAAGTCTCCGACAAGATCGGCGTGATCGAGTCGCTGCTCGGCAAGTGCGACCGGCTGCTGATCGGCGGCGGCATGGCAAACACGTTCTTCGCCGCGCAGGGCTACGACATGGGCGACTCGCTGGTTGAGCAGGAATCGCTCGACACGGCGAAGGAACTGCTGTCGAAGGGTGGCGACAAGCTGGTGCTGCCCGAGGAAGTCGTGATCGCGGACGCGTTCGACAACAACGCCAACACGCGCACCATCAAGCCAGCCGACGGCGTCCCGGCCGGATGGCGGGTGCTGGACATCGGCCCCGGCGCGGTCGAGCAGTTCCGCGCCATCCTGCGGGATGCGCGCACCGTCGTTTGGAACGGGCCGATGGGCGTCTTCGAGATGCCGAACTTCGCCAAGGGCACCTTCCAGATCGCCGAGATCCTGGCCGAATCGAACGCCACGACCGTGATCGGCGGCGGCGACTCGGCGGCAGCGGTCCAGCAGGCGGGCCTGGCCGACCGCATGTCGCACATCTCGACCGGCGGCGGCGCCAGCCTGGAATTGCTCGAAGGCAAGGAACTGCCGGGTGTCGTCGCGCTGAACGACAAGTAATCACGGTTTTCCGACCCATCGCGGCGGGTGCGCAGGCAGCGGCCCGCCGCATCGTTACGGCTCACAGGGAAATCCGCAGTCTGGGTCTATAATAGAGGGGAGCCGGGGGTGCGCGCGGCGGACTTCCGGCACCCGTTTCATTTTGTTTCCGCTTGTTTCAGTGTATCGTCAAGAGGGGAGACTTCAATGCGCACGCCCATCATCGCCGGCAACTGGAAAATGTACAAAACGCCCCAGGAAGCCGTCGACTTTGTGAACGCTCTAAAAGAACCTTTGAAAGACCTGACCGCTGCCGAGCGGGTCGTCTGCCCGCCGTATGTCGCGCTGCCGGGCGTCGTCGAAGCGCTCAAGGGCACCGAGATCGCGGTCGGCGCGCAGGACGTCCACTGGGAGAACGAGGGCGCCTACACCAGCCAGATCGCGCCGGGGATGCTGGCCGGGCTGGTGAAGTACGTCATCATCGGGCACTCGGAAACGCGCCAGTATCAGGGTGTGACCGATGAGATGGTCAATCGCAAGCTGAAGGCGGCGCTGGCCCACGGTCTGCGCCCGATCGTCGCGGTAGGCGAAAGCCTGGAGATCAACGAGGCCGGTCAGACGCGTGACTTCGTCGCCAACCAGATCCGCGCCGCGTTCGACGGCGTCCCCGCCGAAGACCTGGAGCGGGTCGTGATCGCGTACGAGCCGAGCTGGGCGATTGGCACCGGTAAGAGCGCCAGCGGCGAGCAGGCGAACACAATCATCGGCGCCATACGTGAAACGCTCGCCGAGCTGTACGGCAACGAGCACGCCGAGCAAATGCGCATCCAGTACGGCGGCAGCGTCAAGCCGGAGAACATGGCCGAGTTCATGAGCCAGCCGCACATCGACGGCGCGCTGGTCGGCGGCGCCTCGTTGAAAGTCGACTCGTTCGTCGCGCTGGTCCGCATCGCAATCGAGGCGAAAGGACTCTAGCTAGCCGGATAGACGATGGACCTCATCAGCAGCCTGCTCACGCCCTGGCTCGCGCTGGCGGCGGTGCTTGTCCCACTCGCCTACGCGGAGAGGTGGATACACAGTCACCTCTTTGGCGTGGGCTGGCTGCTCACCAACGAACCACGCAGCGCAACCGTCCTCTACTATCTGATCCTGCTGCCGGGCGTGTTCCTGCACGAGTTTGTACAGTGGCTCGTGGCGGGCGCGCTCAACGTCGAAACCGAACGGGTCATGGCGTGGCCCGAAGCGCAAGAAGACGGCACGCTCCGCCTCGATTTCGTCAACCCGAAAGGCGCGGGGCGCATCAAAACCGCGATCATCGGCGCGGTGCCGCTAATCGTCGGCCTCGTCGTCATCGGCTATATCAGCACGCGCATCCTTGATCTCGATGCGTTCCTTGTCGCGCTGCAATCCGCCGACATCACCGTGATCGGCCCCGCTGCCCGCGACCTGGCGAGCACCGCCGACTTCTATCTGTGGCTATACCTGATGTTCGCCATCGCCAACGCCATGATGCCCACCCCGGAAGAGCGCAGCGGTTGGTGGATTGTGCTGGCGATGTTTGCGGGCGTGGTGGTGTTCCTGGTGATCATCGGCGTCGGGGACGTGCTGATCGAGACATTCACCGGGCCGGTCGCGCATGGCGTGAGCATCCTGACGACCGCTTTCGGCACGATCCTCGCGGTCGAGATCGCCGCCATCTTCGTCATCGGCTTCTTCGAGGAGGTGCTAGAGCGCGTCACCGGGCGGAAGTTCAGATACGCAAGTGCAGCGGAGCCGGAGCGAACCTCGCGCGAGCCAGGGTCGAACCTGCCGCTCCTGCCGGGTGAGCCATTCCCGTCGATCTACAATCTGGAGCTTCCGCTGCCCGATCCGTCCATTCAGGCAGAACTGGATGTCAAGAAGCGCCGTCCCGCTCCCGCCGCGCCTGCGCGTCCATCGCCCGCAGAAAGCCGCCCCGCGCGGGAACCGGATGCCGCGCGCGCGTTCGAGCGCCCTGCTCCGCTGCCACAGCAGCGCGAAACGCCCCGCCCCTCGGGTGAGCCGTTACGTCCGGCTCCTGCGCCCGCAAGCGGTCTGCGTCCAGCGCCCGGCTCGCCCGAGGAACGCCGCGCGCCCACCCCGCCACAGCGCACGCTTCCAGGCGGTGAGCCGCCCCGGCGCCTCGATCAGCCCGCCGCCCGGCAAGACGTCCCGCCGCGCCGCGAGCCTGCGTCTGGCCCTACCCGCGAGCGTCCGGCGTTCGACCGTCCTGCCACCGAGCGCCCCGCCACGCCCGCACGGACGGTCCCTGCTCCGGCGTCCGCGCCGACCGAAGCGTTCACCAACCGCCCACTACCCGGCAAGCCAGGCACAACAGCCGACCGGCCCCGTCCGGCATCCGCCAGCCCTGGCGAGCCAGTCAAGCCGCCGGAACGTCCCGCGCGCCCGTCATCGCTCGGAACCCCGCGCCCTGGCGACGCGTCACGTGATCGCGCTCCGGTGCGCCCCTTCCGCGACGCGGATCTGGACGATCTCGACAAACTCGACGATTTTGACGAGATCGACAAAGCGCTACCGGATACGTCCGCCAGCGACGATGA
>CBINGT010000246.1:0-5849 GCA_966250245.1 uncultured Anaerolineae bacterium | reverse complement strand
GGCCAGATTTCGGGGATCGGGTTCGCCGCGGCGAAAACGATCGCATCCTTCGCCATCGTGCGGATCCACTCCGGCTTGAGCGTGTCCGGCCCCGGCTGCGACAGCGCAATCACCGCATCCGCGCCGCGCAGCGCGACCGACACATCGCCCTGGATCTCCTCACCGTTGGTGATCTGCGCCATGTGCCACTTCTGCACAAATTCGGCGCGGCGCAGGAACAGGTCGCGGCGATGCTTGCCGAGAATGCCCTGCGCATCGGCCATCAGACAGTTCGCCGGGTCCGCGCCATAGCGGAAGATCAGGCGCGCGCAGGCGACGTTCGACGCGCCCGCGCCCATGAACACGATCCGCATATCCTTGAGCTGCTTGCCGACGATTTTGGCGGCGTTGATCAACCCGGCGAGGATCACGCTGGCGGTGCCCTGCTGGTCGTCGTGCCAGATCGGGATCTCGGCCTGCTCGCGCAGCGTGTCGAGGATGCGGAAGCACTTCGGCTGTGCGATGTCTTCCAGGTTGACGCCGCCGAACGCAGGCTGGAGCATCAAGACCGTCTCGATGATCTTGTCGGGATCTTTCGTGTCCAGCATGATCGGCACGGCGTCGATCCCGCCAAGGTATTTGTACAGCAGGGCCTTGCCTTCCATTACCGGCAGGCCAGCTTTCGGGCCGATGTCGCCCAGGCCGAGCACGCGCGTCCCATCCGAGATCACCGCAACCGTGTTCCACTTGCTGGTAAAGTCGTACACCAGCTCAGGATTCGCGTGGATCGCCCGGCACGGCGCCGCGACGCCCGGCGTGTACCAGATCGCGAAATCGTCGAGGTCGCGCACGCGGCACCGCAGCGCGGTCTGCGTCTTTCCGCGATAGAACTCGTGAAGACGCATCGCTTCCTCGGCTGGTTTTTCGGCCCGTGCGAGCAGTTCTTCTTTCGTAAACGTCTCTTCGATCATGTGTCTCTCCGTAAACGCTATTGATTGGGGAGTATGCCAGAGCGCGCACCAGCCACACCCCGGCACCCCCATTATATGCGAAGGTTACAGCGTCTGCTTGAAGGGAAACAAAAGCGCCGGACTTCGTCTCGAAACCCAGCGCAGGAAAGACTTTTGCGGATGGACGGGCAAGCGCCCGGCTGGTTACTCGCGGCCGTTGCCGCTGCTCACCGGCTGGCTGCCGTGATCGACGTGATCGTATTCGAGCAGCAGCGACTGGTAACGCTCCCGGTAAAGCTCGGCGCGGGCGCGCTCCAACTGCCAGATCCGGTCGATGCTATCTTTGAGCGGCTCGTAAATGGCAGTCACTTCTTCGACACGCTGGCGCAGCGCCTCAAGCTGCTTGTTTTCGTTGCGCCACGCTTCGTCGTTGGTGACGGTGAACTGCTTCCAACGCTTCTGGTCGTCGGCCACCCAGTCGTTCCACTCCTGGCGGAAGCGTTCTTCCGACAGACGCTGCATCTCGGCGACCTCGTTGATGCGCCGCCCCAGGCGCTCGGCGATGCGCTCGAAGTCTTCCACAATCTTCCGCATCTGGCGATGCGTCTCCGTCCACGACTCGAAGCGCTCCATGTAACGCTTCATGTCCTCGTCGTAGGCGCCAAAGCTCTTGGTGAGCTCCGCCACCTGCTGATCGCGCTGTTGCAAAAGGAGAGTCTGCTGGTCGGTGAACTGCTGCATTTCCTCGCGGCGATCGCGCTCGGCGGCCTGAAGCTCCAGCACGCGCTTTTCGCTGCGCAGCACCATTGCCTCAAGCGAGTCCAGCTTGGGGCGAACCGCGTCAAGCTGCTTCTGAAGCTCCGGGATCTCAGATTGCACGTCCGAGATACGGCGCGAGTCCTGACGGCGCTGTTCTTCCAGGAACAGCAGGCGGCGCTCCGGCTCCTCGAACTTCTTCGCCAGGTCCTCAACCCGCTGCTGAACTGCCGCTAGCGCGGACGCCACGCGATCCCGCTCGACACGCGCAGCGGGCAGTTCCTCAATCGCGCGGTCGATCTTGTCAATGCGTTCTTCGACCTCGCGCACCATCCGCATCAGGCTCTCACGGGCGATGTCCGCCCGGCGCTCCGCCTCGCGCTCGGCCATCAGGCGCTTGCTTTCGGTGCTTTCGATCATCTGCTGGAACTCAATGCGAAGCTGCTCTACCAGCTCGGAGTCACGGCCGGTCGGCAGAAACGCGCTGCGCATGCTGGACTGTTCGCTCTCCAGGCCGTCGATGCGGCGCAGAAGCTGTTCGATCAGGTCAGACTGCTGAGCAAGCCGCTCTTCCAACAACGCGATATTTCCACGGTCGCGGCGGCGCTCTTCGTCCAACCACTCGATCATGCGTGCTGCTTGTGCCAGGTCCATCGCGGCCCTCCCTCACATCATGTTGCTTATGGCTGCGCATTATAACACAGTCTCCGCCACGCAAGAGGGTTGATTCCATATCGCACGCAAATCGCCCCTTGTCTGCGAGCCAGCGAGGGCTATACTTGCGAGCATGATCATCGCTATCGACGCGCGACTGAAGTATTACCGGCCGGGAGGCATCGCCGAGTATGTGCGACACCTACTCGGCGCGCTGGCGGCGCTGGACACGCGCACCCGCTACGCCGTCATTCACCATTTCCGCGATAAGGAAACACTCACCCCCGGGCCGAACTTTCGCCGCGTCTCCACGATCACGCCCAGCCATCACCGCTGGGAACGCTGGCTGCTCGCGGCGGAGATACTCCCGCGCCGGATCGACATATACCACACGCCCGAAGGCATCCTGCCGCAGCGTGTCGCCCGGCGGCACATCATTACGGTCCACGACGTGCATTACCTGCATTACCCGCAGTACATGACCGCCGACAGCCGCCGCTATTACAACGACCAGATTACCCGCTCGGTGCGCCAGGCAGACGCGATCCTTGTCCCGTCCGAGGCGACCAAAGCCGATCTCGTCGCGCTGTTGAACGTCCCCGCCGAGAAGGTCACGACGCACATGCTCGGCGTGCACGAGATGTTCCACCCGGTCAGCCCAGAGGCGGTCGCCGCCGTTCGCGCGCGCTATCACCTGCCCGACGACTACCTGCTGTTCGTCGGGACGTTCGAGCCGCGCAAGAACCTGCCAGGGCTGTTCGCGGCGTATGCCCTGCTGCGCGAAGAACTGCCGGACGTGCCGCCGCTTGTCCTGGTCGGGCGGAAGGGCTGGCTGATGGACGAGATCAACGCGGCGGTTGAGCAGCACCGGCTGCACGACGCGCTGCGCTGGATCGAAGACGCGCCCCGCACAGACCTGCCCGCGCTCTACGCAGGCGCGCGGGTGCTGGCCGTCCCGTCGCACTACGAGGGATTCGGGCTGACCGTGGTCGAAGCGATGGCGTGCGGCACGCCGCCCGTTATCTCTAACCGCGCCTCGCTCCCCGAAGTAGCTGGTGACGCCGCGCTCCAGATCGACCCGGACGACCCGGCGGCTCTGGCGGATGCGTTGCGCGCCCTGCTGACCGACGACGCGCTCCACGCCGAGCTTCGTGCACGCGGGCTGGCGCGGGCCGCGACGTTCACCTGGGAGCGCACGGCGGCGGCCGTTTTGGACGTGTATCGCAAGGTCGCGGCGTTATAATCTGGCTTACACCCTTTCGTGACACCCACCGGATAAACGTGACGATGCGAATTCTCTTTCTGACCGCGCAGCTTCCCGAGCCAGCCCACGCCGGGGGAACGCTTCGCACCAGCGGCCTCATGCGCGGCGCGCACGCCGCCGGTCATACGCTCCACCTGCTCTCGTTCGCCACGCCGTCCGCAACAGAAGCGGCGCGGTCCGCGCTGGCAGAGTACTGCGCGCGCGTCGAAACCGTCACCCCGCCCCACCGGCAGATCGCCGACCGGCTGCGCGATCTGCTGCTCAGCACGCGCCCCGACATGCAGCGCCGCTTTTATTCGCCCGACTACGCGGCGCGCCTGCGTGATCTGCTGGCCGCCGAGCAATACGACATCATCCAGATCGAAAGCCTGGAGATGGCGACGTATCTGCCGGTGATTAAGAGCGTGCAGCCCGGCGTGCGGACGATTTACGACTCGTTCAATGCGGAGTTCGACCTGCAGCGTTCGATCTACGAGGCGGAGCGCCGCGAGCTTAAGCGGCTCCCCTTCGCAGCGTACTCGCTGGTGCAGTGGCAGCGGCTGGTGCGCTTCGAGCGGCAGGTCTGCCAGACGGTCGATCACGTGATCGCGGTGTCGGAAGCAGACGCCGCTGCGTTCGAGCGCCTCGCGCCCGGCGTGCCGGTGACGGTCGTCCCGAACGGGATCGACGCCGAGCCGTATTCGTGTTGCGACGGCAGCCTCGACCTCGGCCCGGCGGCGTTGGTCTTCACCGGCTCCATGAGCTACCGGCCCAACGTCGACGCGGCGCTGTGGTTCGCGGACGAGATCCTGCCGAAAATCCGCGCCAAGGTGCCGGGAGCCCGTTTCTTCGTCGTGGGGAGCCAGCCGCACGCGCGCTTGCTGCCGCTGCGCGACCGAGACGACGTCGAGATCACTGGCTGGGTGCCGGACGTGAACCCCTTTTTGCACGCGGCGGCGGTGTTCGTCGTCCCGCTGCGGATGGGAAGCGGCACGCGCCTGAAGATTCTGCAGGCGATGGCCGCCGGGCGTGCGGTCGTCTCGACCTCGCTCGGCGCGCAAGGGCTGGACGCGCAAGACGGCGTCGCGCTACGTATTGCGAACACCGCGCCGGACTTCGCACGTCAGGTGGTGGAGCTGCTCGGTTCAGAAGAACAGCGTCAGGCGCTTGGACACGCGGGCGCGGCGCTGGTCGCGCGGCAATACGACTGGTCGGTGATCGTCCCGCGCCTGCTGGACGTGTACGATCGCCTGAATGGCGACGGCAAACCGGCCGCCGCTCACTCTGGACGCGGCACTACCTCGATCGTCGACTCGTTGCGGTAGGTGACCATCCCCGGCTTGCCGCCCTTGATTTTGCGCACATATTTGCGCAGCGTCATGTCTACGATCACACGCGCCTCGGTCCGCGCGCCGCTATAGTACGCGGCCAGCGAGGCGGCGCGCTCCAGCACGTGCGGCGGCACGTCACGCCCCGACGACTTGACGATCACATGCGCGCCGGGGACGCCCCGCGCGTGCAGCCACAGGTCCATCGAGCCGCCCTTGTCGAACGTCACCACGTCGTTCTGGCGCGCGTTCCGCCCTACCCAGATCACCCAACCGTCGTCCGTCGTCACCTTGAGCGGCGCGGACTGCCCGCCGCCCGGTCGCCCGACCGGCTTGCCGCGCCAGTAGCCATTCGCCTGCAGCGCCGCCTGCACCTCGCCGATCTCCGGCCAGTTCGTCGCCAACTCGAGGTCCGTCGCCAGTTGGTCGAGGTAGTCAAGCTCCTGCCGGGCGGATTCGATCAGTTCCGGCACGGACTCGCGCGAGCGCTTGGCCTTCTCGTATCGCTCGAAATAGCGCTTGGCGTTCTCGATTGGGGAAAGCGCCGGATCCAGCTCGATCGTCAGCTCCGGCCCGTCGACCTCATACTGCGCCTTAAATTCGGTCTGCCCAGGCGTGAGCGTGTACTGGTACGCCAGCAGAAGCTCCCCGCTCTGCCGAAGCTGTTCGAGCGCCGCTTCATCCGCCAATGAGCGCTCTAGCGACTCGAGCTTCTTCCGCACGCGATCGCGCGCCTCGTCCAGCGCCGCCGCAACCGGGCGCTTGGCCGCTTCGTACGCGCCCTCGCCCGTCAGCGGACCGTAGTATCGCTCCAGCGCCTCGCTGACGCTGGCGCACGGCTCCCATTCCGGCACGTGCGTCAGGCGATAGACCGCATATGCCGAGACGCCGTCCTCGTCCACGGCCACGCCCGGTTCCCACCCCCCTCGATCGAGCGCG
>CBINGT010000245.1:0-5850 GCA_966250245.1 uncultured Anaerolineae bacterium | reverse complement strand
TTTTCCTCGAGCACGGTGGCGGACTCGGCGCGGGTCAGCGCGCCCTGCGCCTGGCTGTACAGTTGTGCGATCAGGTTGTTGCTGCGGTCTTCGACCTCGCGCACCAGCCGCTTGAGCCGCTCGCTGCCGGGCAGAAGCTGGCGCAGGCTCGCCAGCATCCCGTGAAGCTCCTGCAGGTCCCGCGCGCGGTCCTGCAAGGAGCCGGACGCCATGTTAAGCTGCACGGTCGCCTGGTCGTACTGCTGGCGGACGTTCCGCACCAGGTCGATCCGCTCCTGCGCGAGCGGGTCGTTCGACACGACGCGCAGCGCGCCCTCATACTTTTGCAGCGCGCCGTCCCAGTCGTCGGCGGCCAGCAGGCGATCGCCTTCCGCTAGCAATTCGCGCGCCAGCGAAAGGTCCTGAATGTCGAGCAACGCCTGCTCGACGTCCTTCCAACTGGGGATCCCGGCGCGGGCAGCGAGGTCGCGCGCCTCGCGATACAGCCGCTCCGCCTCGTCGTAGTTCCCGGCGCGGACCAGCGAGTTTGCCCGGTTGTAGGCGACGCGCGCGTCGAACGGGATGCGGTGATCGGGCACCACGCCGCGCAGCAGATTGTCCTCGGCCTTCTGGCGATATTCCTGTGCCTGCGCGTTCTCGGGGTCGTCCGCCAGGATGCGATTTGCGAGGTCGACCGTCCGCTGATAGTCGCCCGAATAATACGCCTGCGCCACTTCGGACAGCATGTCGCCATCGTTGGGCGGCAGAGGCGGGGGAGTCTGCTCGGCGGTGCGGCGGCGCTCCTCGACGGGCGGGGGAGCAGGGCGCGCGCGCGGCGGTTCCGGCGGGGGAGCGGGGGCAGGCGTCTCAAGGCCGTACCGCTCTAGCAGGCCGCGTACCTTCAATTCCAGGTGTGGGCTGCGGGTCGCCGCTTCGTGCAGCAACTCGAGCGTTTCGGGGTTGTGCGGGTCTTGCTCCAGCGCCTCGGCCAGAATGTCGATCGCCTCGTCAATGTCGTCGTCATCTCCGGCGATCTCGATGCGAATGCGCGCCCGGCGCAGCAGCGCGCGGACCTGCGCAGTCTCCGGCGAGGCCGGGGCGCTGCGGCGGGCTAGCTCGCCGAACAGCTCGCGCGCGTCCGCTTCGTGGATGGTGTTTTTGCTTTGCGCCAGCAGCATGCGCGCTTCGTTTTCGAGTTGCGCGATTTGGCTGGCGGTCGCGCTCTCGGGCAGCGACTCCAACGCGGCGCGCAATTCATCCAGTTGACGTTTGAGATCGGCCATCCGGCGTCTCCTTAGGTGGATCGGTGGCTCACGGAATGACGCGGTAGTGCAGCGCGGTGTTAATCTGGCTGAGCAGGCGGCGCAGTTCGGCCTCAAGCTCCTCGTTGATCTCGTCCAGGATCATCGCTTCCAACAGGCACTCCCGCGCGACCCGCATCGCTTCCTGTCCCTGGCGGATCTGGTCCAACCCGGCGCGGATCTGCTCGCGCGCTTGCTGCAAGGCCGGGCTGGTATGCATGCCGGGGAAGTGCCAGCCGTGCCGCGCGGCGACCCGCTCCAGCCCGGCGATGAACGCGCGCGCGTCCGGCAGGCTCTGCCGCGCGCCCTGCTGCAGAAGCTCCTGCAGTCCCGGGCTGAGCGTCGGCTCCACGCCGAAATCAAGCTCGTTGACGTCGCTATAGCGCGCGTCGACCTCGGCCTGCGAAGCGGGCTGGGGCATCAGCGTGCTCTTCTGCGGTGACAGCCCGGTGAAGATCGGGTACAGGAAGCCCACGCACAGGTTATGCACGTCCTGCTGCACGGACTGGTCGAGCGTGTGCGTGCCAGTTTCCAGCAGGCGAGAGCTATTGAAGTCGATAATGCGCAGCGTCTTCCCGTCCCAATAGACGTGTTCCAGCTTGTGGTCGAGGTAGACGACACGCTGGCGGTGCGCTTCCTGCAAGAACTCGCCGAATTGCAGGGCGAGGTCGATCCCTTCCTCAGTCGGCAGGCGGCGGCGCCCGTTTTGCCCGCTCGGCTTCATCAGGTAGAAGAGATTATGCTGGCGCGGCAGCAATTCCAGCGCAAGGTACGGGCGCCAGCCCTTCGCGATGCAGGGGAAAAGCTGCTCGCGGAAAGCGGTGATGTTCGTCCCCAGGGACTCGATCTCGCCGCCGTCGGGGCGCTCTCCGCCGGACGAAATATACCCGCAATCGTAGAGCCGGACGGGCGCCCGGCTGTCCGCCAGGCGGAGAAGGAGATCGGCCTCGTTGACGAAGGCGCGCGCTTCCCATCGCGGGCCGCCGCCATCCGGCGCGATATGCTCTGGCCGCATCACTTTGAACGCGACCATCCGGTTCGCCACTCTGTCTTCGGCTTCCAGCACTCGGGCGTAATGCCCCGGCGCGAACGTGTCGATATAGTTGCCGAGCAGATAGCGCGATTCAAGCGCCACTTCCGATACCGCCATCACCTATCCTCTGGGGTTACCATTACTTCGCCGTTATAGTCCGTTCGTGTGTCAGGGAAGCTCGCTGCGCGGACTGTATTCCACCTCGAATGCGCGAACGTTAAACACCGTGCCGCGCCCGCTGGCCGTCAGCACCAGCGTGATCGGCTGCCCTTCAGGGAACACAACCACCGAGTCGCCCAGCAGCTCCCCATTGACGTAGAAGCCGAGCGTATTCGCGTTCACTCGCTGCACCGAAAGCTCAATCTCCGCCGAGTCGAGCGGGGCTTCGGCGCGCGGCCGGAAGCTGCCGTTCTGCGCGATACCCAGCGCGGCGCTGTTCGCGCTTTCAAACTGGACCGTGCCGATTGCGCTCTGCTGGCTGGCGTTGAGCGCGCCCAGCCCGATGCGCACGTCTCCGGCGGCAAGCTCTCCCTCATCGTACGCGGCAAGCTCCACCACGACGCGCGCGCTGGTCAGCACGTTTGCCGTGCCTGCCCCGAACAACTCGCTCAGCAGCGGCGGATCGAGGGTGATCGTCGCGCTGTTGGCAGGCCCGCCGGTTTCCAATTGCCACACGCCGCCATCACCTGCCGAGAAGCTGCCCGCTTCCCATTCTTGCTCGGCGCCGGTTTCATCGAGCGCACGCAATACGTCGTTGTTGGGTGCCGGGTCGCTGAGCGGGCCGTCCGCTGCAGCCGCGATCGCCGGGGCGAGGGTGCTGGTCACAAACAGCGTCGGTGTCACTGGTGGCTCAGTCGGCAGCGGCTCAGGGGTCGCGGTTGCGGGTGGCTCCGTTGCGGTGGGAACTGGCGCCTCGGGTGTGGGCATCGCTTCGTCATCGGGCACGGCGAGCGCCGCTTCCGCCGCGCTTTCTTCCGGCGCGGGTTGTGTAACTGGCGGGCGGGTCGGGTTGCCCGAGCCGGACGGGTTAGCGTCCTGCCCGCGCGCCTCGCGGCTCTGCATCGAGCGCACAATTGCCACGCCGACCAGCGCGATCAGGATGATCAGCGCCCCGCCGATAATCCAGTTCCACGGCAGGTCGCCGCGCGTGGTCACCGGTTCCTCGACCGGCTCCGGCTCCTCGTCTGCCTCGTCCAGCAGAAAGGTAAGCTCCTCGCCATCGTCCGTGATTATCGGCTGCGGCGGTGGAATGCGGCTCGGGCGGGCTGGCTCGGCGGGTTTCTCCGGCTCGTCGGGCGGAAGCTGCTCCACGACCGACTCCCAATGCCGGAACAGCGGGTAGGCGGGGTGCTTGCTGATGAACAGCGAGCTAAAGTGCCGGTTGAACGCCGCCAGCTTCTCGCGCCGGGTGAGGCGGGTGGCCGTGTACGTCTCAAGCACGCTCTGCAGCATTTCCTGCCACTGGCGGACCTGGTGCGCGTAATCCGGTCCCAGCGTGCTGAGCGTCAGGTCGATGATCTGGCGGTGAACGTCTACCAGCGCGGGATCGGGCTCGTCGGCGGCGCGCGCGGCGGCCTGCTCGATCTCCAGCTTCAGCGCCTGAAGCCGGTTGGCTGTATCCCGCAGACGAGTCAGCCACTCGACGTACGACTCGACGTGCAGATTGCCTGTGGCGCGCGCGCGTTGGATGTCGTCGAGGGCCACGTCCAACGCCTGCCGCGCCGCGTAGAAATCGCCATCCGACCAGTCGCGGACCGCCTGCATTGCCATCTGCACCGACTGCTCGGCCCCACTCAGAAGCTCGGCGGCCAGCGGAGCGTTCAACGCTCGGCGCGCCCGGTCGAGGTCAGCCGGGCCGCTGATAGCGTTGAGCGTTGCCTCGGCGGTTTCGACCAGCCGCCGCCCGGTGAGCGCCCGGTCAAGCGTCTGGTAGGCGGCGTGCGTCGGCGCGTCCTCATACGTTTTCAGCGCGGCACTGCGGAAAAACTCGGCGTCTTCAAGCTTGTTTTCGAGCAGCGCGCGCATCCCGCGCAGCACAAAATGGAGATAGAGCGCGCGCCAGCCCGCGCTGCTGCTCTGGTGCAAATAGGCGACGATGCCGCGCCCCATCGTGCGCAGGTAAAGCGTGGGCGTGGGCATCTGCTCGGCGAAGGTGCTGCGCTCGCGTTCTTCCTCGCCGAGCAGCAGAGAGAGGGCTTCCTGCTCGGCGCGAGTGGTGAAGGTGAGGTCTTCCGCGCCGCCATGCAGCCAGTCGTGCAGCAGCGTGCCGAGACGTCGCAGCCGGTCGGCGGCCAGACGCTCGCCTTCGGTTTCGGCAGCAGCGGACGCCTGCTCCGCCATGCGCGCGGCAGTCGCGCCGTCCCCGCGATCCCACGCCTGCCATCCGCGGACGAGCGCATCGGCAAGCGGGGAATTGGCGCTGAACTTCTCGACAAACGTTGTGTCCGGGATGCGGTTGGCGAGCGTGCCGAGCCATGCCGCCAGATGTTCGTTGACCGGGCGGATCTCGTCGGCGGTTGCTTGCAGAACCTCGATCGTCGGCTGGCGGCGGCCCAGCGCGACATAACTGATGGCGGTCGCCCAGCCCTCTGCGGCGCGCTCGACCGCTGCCGCGATCGCTTGCAGGCGCGGGTCGGGCAGGTCCGCGAGATAGGGCTCCAGAAAATCGCGCACGTCGCGGAACCACTCCGCCAGGTTCGACCCGTCCGGTCGCGGCTTGAACTGCGCCAGCGCATTGAGCGCCTGGTGGACCTCGTCCAGATAGTGGTTGACCGTATCGAAATGCGGCGACAGCGGGTCAATCGCGGCGGCGCTGCGCAGCAGATCCCCGGCGCGGCGCGGGTCGCTCACGGCTGTCTGCGCAACTTCCCCAAGCTGCTCTGCGATGGCGATCGCCGCCTGCCGCGCGCGCTCGACACTTGCCAGCGCGGCTTCTTGATCGTCCGCATTCCGGCTGATGGGCGAGCGCTCAAGCTCGCTGGCAAGATGCTCCAACGAGCGCTCGACGTCCTCATAGATCATGCGCAGCCCGCTCACGCCGGAGCCGGGCGGGTTTTCCAACTGCGCGGCGGCTGCCCGCAATGCGTTGAGGGGGCGATCCGCGCCGCGTGCGGACTGCATGTCCGTTTTCAGGCGGACCAGATGCGGGCGCAACAGCATCACGCCCGTGATGGCGGACAACTGCTCGGCTATCAGCCACTGCGCGTCGCGGGCGATTGGGCGGCTCTCCGGCGTGGTGAGCAGCGTGTACCCGGCTTGCGCCGAATCCCCGGCGAACAGCGGGTCCAACGCCGCGATGAACCCTTCCGGCGGCGGGTTGATGCGCAGGTCTTCGCAGATAGCGACGGCTGAGATCAGGAACTGGATCAGGCTCGCGCTGCCAGGATCGGCTTGAGGCAACAGGTCGTCCAGCAGGGACAGCGCGCGCGGCCAGTTGCCGCTTTCAAGGTAAATGCGGATGGCGTCGAGGTCCGCCTGGATCATCAACTGGCGGCGGAATAGCTCGATCTCCTGCGCCAGCGCGCGCGCCTCGGGGTA
>CBINGT010000244.1:0-5875 GCA_966250245.1 uncultured Anaerolineae bacterium | reverse complement strand
CCGCAGACCGCACCGGCCATATGATTTTGCAGACGCTGTACCAGCAGTGCATCAAGAATAACGTCACTTTCTTCGACGAGTACCACGTCGTAGACCTGATTCGCAGCGCGGATGGCGGCGTCGCAGGAGTGGTGGCGATCAACATCGACACCGGCGAGCTACACATATTCCACAGCAAAGCGGTGCTGTTCGCAACCGGCGGCTGGGGGCGCGTCTGGGAAGTGACCAGCAACGCGCACACTCTCACCGGCGACGGCAACGCGATCGTGTTCCGGCGCGGCATCCCGCTGCAGGATATGGAGTTCTTCCAGTTTCACCCGACCGGCATCTACGGGATGGGCATCCTGCTGACCGAAGGCATCCGTGGCGAAGGCGGCGTGCTGATCAACGATCGCGGCGAGCGCTTCATGGAGCGGTACGCGCCGAGCGTGAAGGACCTCGCCAGCCGTGACGTGATCGCCCGCGCGATCTACCTCGAAATCCGCGAGGGGCGCGGGATCAAGGGCCGCCGTTACGTGCACCTCGACGTGACGCCCGAAACCGTCAACCGCTATCTGGCGGAGGCGGGTGAGGACCGGCGGATCACTGCGGAATACCTTGAGAGCAAGCTCCCCGAAATTCTGGAGCTATGCCGGACGTATCTTGGCGTCGATCCCGTTCGCGAGCCGATGCCGGTCCAGCCGACCGCGCATTACGGCATGGGCGGCATCCCGACCGACCTCGATGCGCGCGTGATCGTCGACGCGCAGCGCACGCCCGTTCCCGGCCTGTATGCGGCGGGGGAGTGCGGCTGCGTGAGCGTGCACGGCGCGAATCGTCTGGGCACCAACAGCCTGACCGACCTGATCGTGTTTGGGCGGCTGGCGGGCATGCACATGGTCGAGTATTGCAAGGGCGCGGATATGCCGCCGCTGCCGAGCGATCCGGCTGGCGAAATCAACGCCGAACTGGATCGCATCCGCAACGCGAAGGGCAAGCGCAAGCCTTACGAGATTCGCAGTGAGATGCAGCACGTGATGATGGATCACGTCAGCGTGTTCCGCACGGCGGACGGGATCCAGCAGGCGATCGACACCGTGCGAGAGCTCAAGCGGCAGTACCAGACAGACCTGACGATTGACGACCGGGGCCAGCGCTTTAACACCGACTTACTGGAAGCGTGGGAGCTGGGCTGCCTGCTCGATCTGGCGGAAGTGACGGCGGTCAGCGCGCTGGCCCGCACGGAAAGCCGGGGCGCGCACTCCCGTGAGGACTATCCCAAGCGCGACGACGAGAACTGGCTGGTGCACACGCTGGCCTACCGCGAGGGCGAGGACATCCGGCTCGACCACAGCAAGAAGGTCGATCTGTCGCTCGCCGAAAAGGACGATCGCTTCAAGCCGAAAGAGCGCGTCTATTAAGCGATTAGCGATTAGCTGCTGGGAGCGCACCGATAGCGAACGGCTGGGCAGCCTTTCCGTTCTTAGCAGGTGGCTGCGTCTGAGAGATTCGGAGTCAACGCTAATCGCTCTCGGCTCATCGCTAGTTCCGTAGGAACGGAGAGAAGAGACAATGCGGGTCACGCTGCGCATCCGGCGCTACAACCCGGAAAAAGACGCAAAGCCCTATTGGGGCGAATACACCCTCGACAACTGCGAGCCGAACGACCGCGTTCTGGAGCTGCTGCATCGCGTCAAGTGGGAGCAGGATGGCACGCTGGCGTTCCGTCGCTCGTGCGCGCACGGCATCTGCGGTTCGGACGCGATGCGGATCAACGGCGTCAACCGGCTTGCGTGTAAAGAGCTGGTCATGCGACTGGGCGAAGGCGACCACGTTAAAATTCAGGTGGAGCCGATCGCCGGGCTGAAGGTGATAAAGGACCTGGTAGTCGATATGGAGCCGTTCTTCGCCCACTATCGCCAGGTCATGCCGTATGTCGTCAACGACACGCCGGTCCCTGCCGACGGGCGCGAGCGGCTGCAAACGCCCGAGGCGCGTGCGTTGTTCGACGACACGACCAAGTGTATCCTGTGCGCGTGCTGCACGGCGTCCTGCCCGAGCTATTGGGCGAATGACGTGTACGTTGGCCCGGCGGCGATCGTTCAGGCGCACCGCTTCATCTTCGACGACCGCGACACCATCACCGACGAGCGCCTGAAGATCATGGCCGATGCCGATGGCGTGTGGCGCTGCCGCACGATTTTCAACTGCACGGCCGCCTGCCCGCGCGGGATCGAGGTCACGCGCGCGATCGGTGAGGTCAAGCTGGCGATCCGGCGCGGCGTCGAGGCGATCAAGCGCACGGAAGGCACCGACGAGGCGGAGCACCTGCCGGGCCACTAATAAGCCCGCTGGCGGCTGCTTCGGCTTGATCAATTGCGCGTCGGGAGGGTAGAATCCTGAGGACCGGCGGGGATGCGCTCTCGCCGGTCTTCTGTCTTGGAGACGATCCGCCCATGCTGGTACTGCTTGAGGGAAACATCGCTGCTGGAAAGACGACGCTAGGCGAGCGGCTGGCGGCCAGCGAGCACTTCGCGTTCTACCCCGAGCCGCTATCCCAGTGGCAGACGGGGTACGCCGCAAACCTGCTGGCGCGCTTCTACACCGACACGCCGCGCTGGGCGTTCACTATGCAGATCGGCGCGTTCGTCACGCGGGCGAATGCGCTGGCGCTGCGCAAGGAAGGCGAGCACGCCGTCTTCGAACGGTCGATCTACTGCGACCGGCACGTCTTCGCCAAGAACCTGTACGAAACGGGCTTGCTTGACGAAACCGAGTGGGGCGTGTACATCCAGTTCTGGGAGTATGCGTCCGCTGCGGTGCCGCGCCCGGATGCGATCCTGTACCTGCGCACGCCCGCCGAGGAATGTTACCGGCGGCTGCAAGCCCGCGCCCGCGCCGAGGAGTCAGCCGTTTCCCTCGCCTACCTGCAACAGCTAGAGGCGCAGCACGACGCCTGGCTGCTCGGTCCCGCGCCGGAAGCGCCGGTGGTGCTGCTCGATGGAGAGCAGTCGTGGGAGCCGGACGCCGTGCTGAGCAAGCTGCTCGATGCCGTCCCCGGCGCGCGTGCTACTACGCCGGAGCCTGCGCCGCCTGCCGAGCCGGGCTGCATTCTGGTGGTGGATGACGACTGGACCAACCGCGAGATGCTGCGCGCCTACCTCAAGCGGGCGGGCTATGAGGTCAAAGAAGCGAACAGCGGGGAGCAGGCGCTCGAGCAAGCCGCCCGGTGTGCACCCGCGCTGATCATGCTCGACGTGCAGATGCCGGTGATGGACGGCTACGAAACCTGCCGTCGCCTCAAGCAAGACCCCGCTACGCGCGAGATCCCGGTGGTGATGATCACCGCGCACGAGGACGGAGACGGCGAACGGGCGCGGGCGGCGGGCGCCAACGACGTGGTGCGCAAGCCGTTCAACGCGCAGTCGTTGCTGGTGATGATCGAGCGACTGTTGAACCGTTGATCCGTTCGGTGAGCTTTCGAAATGAACTGGCAAATGCGGCGCGCGCCGGGAAACCTCACCCCTTAACCCCCGGCCCCTTTTCCCCTCTCCGTTTACGGAGAGGGGCCAGGGGTGAGGTTCTGCACGTCGGTGAAGGACGCTCATTGCTTGGGAAAGTCCACTCACCGGCTGATCGCTTACCGTCGGGCAGGCGTCATTGTTTCGGCGCGGATCTTCGGTTATTGTAGGGGCAGGTGCTTCCGGAGACGGCTGGAAGCGGAGTCTGAGCCACGACGCCATGATGCGCACCGCAGCTTCAACCAGTTAGCACGCCCTTCACGATGTCTCGTTACCGGTCATCTGGTCCTTCACCCGTGCTGATCGTCCTCATCGGCGCGCTGATCGTGTTCGGCGGCTATTACGTCTGGACGGGGATGCTGCGCTTCTTCGAAGATCGTGGCGACATCACCGCGCAGGTCACGCGGCAGGCGCTCGCCTCGTCGACCGCTCCGGCGCTGTCCGGCGGTCTGGGCGCGCTGCCAACGGTTCCGGTCTTTGCGACGTACACGCCGTTGCCGCCGTGCCAGTGGTTCGAGGTCACGGTGGAGCGTGCGCGCTACCGGGCGTGCCCTAGCGAGAACAACGACATCTGCGAGGCGCGGGGGAGCCTGGAGCTGGGCACGCAGGTGTGCGTTTACGAGCGCTCGCGGGACAACGCCGAGTGGTATGTGGTCGAGCTTAACCCCGAAGGCGCGTTTCGGGACATTGTCTACATGCATCAGAGCGTGATCGCCGCAATCGACCCGACGCCGACGCCCACTCGCACGTACACGCCGCTGCCGACGATCACCCTCACGCCGTCTGATACGCCCGGCCCGGTGCTGACGCCGACGCCCACCTACACCCCCTCGGTGACGGACACGCCCGATCCGGCCACCCCGCCGACCGCCACGCCCACCCCGACGCCCTATCCGACGCTGCCGTATGTGATCATTTGAGCCAAAGAACAGAGGGAATAGGGAGTGGGGAGTAGGGAATAGGGAATAGGGGGCATTTCCTACTCCGGCTGCCTGATTCCGTCTGACGGCTTGTTCGTCTGGCGCGACGAATTCACACGATCCGCGTAAATGCAGGTATACTGGAATCGGCAGTACAGAGGGTGGGAATGCCGATGACGGACACCGACTTGACCCCAATCGACGCGCCACAGCATGTCCTGGCAATCGTCAACCCCGCGTCTGGCTCTAAGCGCGGCAACGAGGTAATCGAGCGGCTGCGCGAGGTGCGCTCGCCGCGTGTGACGCTGCACGTCACCACGCCGGAGTTCGACTTTGCAGCGGCGATCCGCGCGGGTGTGGACGACGGCGCCGACCGGATTCTGGTCGCGGGCGGCGACGGCACGCTGATGGACGGCGTGTCGGGCGCGTACCGGGCGCTGGGGCGCGAGATTCTGCCGTTCTCGTGGGTTCCCGCCGGGACGGGCAACGTCGTCTCCGGTTTTCTGGGGCTGCCGCATCGCGTCGATCTGGCGCTCAAGCTGGCGCTGGGGCCGGGGCTGATCCGCCGGATAGACCTGGCGAAAGTCGGGGATCGCTGCTCGGTGTTGCGCGTCTCGACCGGCTTTGAGGCCGAGGTCGCCTATAATGTCACACGTGAAGATAAAGACCGGCTCGGCATTCTGGCGTATGGCATCTCTGGCCTGCGCTCGCTGCGCCAGACGCGCGTGATCGAATACCTGATCTCGCTCGACGGGCAGCCGCCGATCAGCGTCGAGGGGATTATGGCGTTCATCACGGCGACCGGCGCGCTGACGTGGATTAACGGCATTTCGGTGATTAACGAGGCGATCCAGCCGGACGACGGGCTGCTGTACGCGGGCGTGCTGCGGCCGCTGAATCCAGGGCGCGTGCTGACGAGCGTCACCAATCTGGTTGCGGGCAGCGGCTTCCCGCCCGAGTCGATTATGTACTTTTCGGCGCGCAAGCGGATCGTGATCGACACGCTGACGCCGGAGCCCACGCAGATCGACGGCGATCCGCTTGGCACGACGCCGATCGTCGCGGACCTGATGCCCAAAGCCCTGCCGATTGTCGTGTCGCGGAATCGTCGCTGGCTGCCGCTGGGGCTGGAATGGTTCTCGCACGAGCGAGCTGAGGACTAATCAGTGATTAGCGGCTAGCAATTAGCGATTAGCCAGGCTGAGAACAGGTTCCCTCGGCGATGCTAGGCCCTCACCCTAAATCCCTCTCCCTGTGGCGGGAGAGGGACTTTTATTGCCAGGAATAGACGCTTGCACCAAAGCGCTGAGGGACCGGAAAAGCCCGAAAAAAAACGTGCGGAACTTGCTCCGCACCTGGCCTGTTTTTCGTTTTTGCTAACCGCTAAGAGCGTTTTTGCGAATTCGGACGAAAGGAGTGTAGGGTTGAAGCATGAGCCAACGACAACCCTACCCC
>CBINGT010000243.1:0-5911 GCA_966250245.1 uncultured Anaerolineae bacterium | reverse complement strand
CCTCAGCGTTGTGCTGCTAGCGGTTGCGGTCGCGGCGGTTCTGTAAGCGGAACGCAGTTAGCAGCTAATAAGAGCAGCCAGAAACAACTAAAGCAGCTATAGAGCAGCATCGGCTTTCCGCTGCTCCTGGCTGCTTTTTTATTGTATTTAGCTGTCCTTAGGCTGCTGCTCGCCGTTCTTCTGCCGTGTTTAGCTGCCCTTGGCTTTCCACGGCACCCGCCTCGTGACCTCGCGCACCAGCGCCAGCCACCCGAAGCCGAGGATCCCCGCCAGCACGCCGCTGACCATCGCCTTGAAGACGTTCATGTCCAGCCCTGCGAAGCCGACAATGTCGCGCACGATGTACCACACCGTATACGCGACCAGCCCGCTGACTGCCGCCATGATCAGGCTGGGCGCGTCTTCGCGGCCCTTGAAAAGCGCGTAGGTCAACCCGCTGAGTCCAGCGACGAGCGTCCCGCCGAACGTCACGCGCAAGGCCGATCCCGGCAAGCCGAGGATCTCGTCGAGCAGCGCGCCGAGCGCCGCCATAATCACGGTGATGATCAGCGTGCGGGCGGCCAGACGCGCGTCGATCCCAAGCTGCGCCAGCAGGTCATCGCTCCGCGCGCGCCAGTATTCCCCGCTGCTGATCGCCGGTCGCGTCGAAACCGGCGGGAACGCGCGGATGTTCGCGCCTGAGGGTGGGGGTGGCGGCGGGGGGAGTGTTTCCGCTGCTGGTTCGTCGGGCGTCTGGTCTATCGGAACTACCGGCTCAGGTGGTGGCGAGTCAAACGGTTGGCGTTCTTCGTTCATGCTGCCCTCCCTGACGCAGTGGCAGCCGCTTCCCGAACGGGCGCCGGTGACTGCCACACGATTGGTATCACTAGTGTGGGGACTTTTCTCGTTTGATGCAACTGTCTGTCTGTACGAAGCGATCAGCGCCCCCCAGGACGTGCGGTAATCGCTAATCGCTTACAACGTCGAGGTTGAGGTCCGGCCGGACGCGGATCGTGCGATACCCGGCGAACTCTTCCGCGATCTGAGCGAGCGTTTGCCCCGAGGTCGGATGGATCAGATCGGGCGCGAGGTCGGCCAGCGGCAGCGCGACGTGCGCGCGTTCCAGCGTGTCGGGATCGGGCACGGTCAGGCGCATGTCCTCGTTGTCAAGCTGGAGCAGTTGGTCGCCGTAGAGCGCGATGTCGAGGTCGATCGGGCGCGGCGCGAACTTGTCTTCAGTGCGCTCCCGACCCAGCGCGGCCTCAATTGGACGCAGCACCTCGTATTTGAGTGCCAGCGGTTCCAGGTCGGTTTCGATTTGCACGGCCGCGTTGAGAAACACCGGCTGGTCGGGATCGACGTTTCCCTCGGCGTTGATCGCGTCGGACTCGTAGACCTTTGACACGCCGATCACGCGGACGCGTTCCGCCAGCAGGCGCAGCGCGCGCGGCAGATTCGTCTCGGGATCCATGTTCGAACCGAGCGTAATCAGGATCGGCTTATCAGGCGGTGAAGTCGGCTCGTGTTCGCTCAATTTCCACCCCCACCGATTCGGCGAAGCGCAGCGCGCCCGGCTTCTCGACCTGTACGATCACCCGCTCGGCGCCGTGATCGACCACGCAAATGCGCGCGATCTCCGTCGCCAGCGCTTCGACCAGATAGTGCTGCGAGCTTTCGACGTACTCGATCACCGCTTTGGCGATCGTGCGATAGTTCAATATGTCCGCCGCATCGTCCGACTGACCGGCGGCGCGCATGTCGGTGAACAGCGTCAGGTTGATCAGGACGTCCTGGCGCTTTTCGCGTTCCCAGTCGTTCAGCCCGATGATCGTGCGGAGCAGTAGGTTCTTGATGTGGATACGGTCTTGCGCCATAACTCCCTCAATAGCTGCGAATTGAGCTAACTCGGTTGGAGCGTGCCAAAGAAGACCTGCCACGCCAGCAGAGACTTCGCCACTAACGACAGCACGATGTATATCTTCTCCCCGAAGACGTAGTCTTGCCAGCGGCCCACTTTTTTGTATTGCAGGTACTGGTTGACGGCGAAGACGTTGAAGAACAGGAATAGCGACACGTAGATCGCGTAGACGAACCCCGGCACTTCCTCACCGCTGGTTACGGATCCGACGAAGTAAATGCCGATCGCAATCCAGGGCACGATCCCGACGATGCACCCGAAGATGAATGCCGTCCAGTTGGTGCGCTCGGTTGTCTGGTTGTGAAGCTCCATCATCCAGCCGAACAGGATCATCGCAGCGTTCAACGCGAACAGCGCCAATAGCCCGGCGACGTCATACATGCCGAACAGGGTGGCGATGGCGACGATCATGACCGACGCGCTGAACGAGTACTCGATCCAGCGCGCTTTGTTGTTGCCGCGCTTGAGGTTACGCACGTACCATTCGTACACGCCAGGCAGCGAGATAATCAGATGCGCGGCGGCCGACATAAACAGAAACGACGCGACGAGCGGGCCGAAGGGGAGATCGAACCACGTTTGCGGGTCGCTCACCAGCCCTTCACCCTCGACAAACTTCAGGAAATACGTCTGGATCGGAACGGTGAAGTCGTTGCTCAGCGCCAGCATCAATATTCCCTGGATCAGGTGGAAGGCGCCCATGATCAGGTTGAAGCGGCGCAGGTTGCGGAATGTTCCTTCGGATGCGGACGTGCGGGCCGGGATTGCTTGTTCAGCAGTGCTCATAGGTGCTCCTACTTCTTCGGGTCCGGGATGCGAGGAATGCCGCCGGTCTGTGCGCCGGACGCGCCACGCGGCGGTTGCTGGGCCTTGCGAGAGCGGATGGTGTTCCAAGACCGTAGCAGGAATGAAGGAGCGCAGGTCAATGAATACCGACGCCGATCAGGTGCTCGCCCCCATCTACCGGGATGGCCGCCCCGGTGATGTAGTCGTTATGCGCCAGGAAGACCACCGTCTGGGCGATATATTTGGGATCGCCGGTGCGCTGTAGCGGGACGGATTCGCCCATACGCCGCCAGCGCTCGCTGTCCGGCGACATGCTGCTCGGCGGCAGGATCGCGCCGGGGATGATCGCGTTCACGCGAATATCTGGCCCCAGTTCGCGCGCGGTGATCCGCGTCAGGTGCAGCACACCCGCCTTGGCGATACCGTGCAGCGCGAAGTCCCGCCAGGGATACAGCCCCGCCAGATCGCTGATGTTGACGATGGCGGCGGGCTGGTCGGCGGGGCGTCGGACGGCGCGCATCAGGCGGGCGGCGTGCTGCGTGCAGAAGAACGGCGCGCGCAGGTTCACCTGCATGACGGTCATCCAGTCTTCAGGCGTCGCCTCGTCGAACGGCTGCTTGACGAAGTTTGCCGCGCTGTTGACCAGCACATCCAGCCGCGCAAACCGCTCGGTGATCGCCTCGAACAGCGCCGCGATCGCCGCCGGATCGGATAGGTCCGCCTGGACCGCGATCGCCTGCACCCCGCGCGACTTGATCTCGCGGACCGTCTCGTGCGCTTCCGCTTCCGAACTGCCGTAGTGAATGACGAGGTTCGCCCCGGCATCGGCCAGCGCCAGCGCGATCGCCTTGCCGACGCGGTGCGCGCCCCCTGTCACCAGTGCGACTTTTCCTTCGAGGTCCATGCGCGTCCTCTGTGAGTGTTCGTGTCGGCTGGCGCTCGCCGGAGAAACCTCACCCCTTAATCCCCGGCCCCTTTTCCCCTCTCCGTTTACGGAGAGGGGCCAGGGGTGAGGTTTTGCGCGCCGACACTATACGCGAATTACTTCCGACATCAAAAACCGCCAGCCGCCCGCTTAGCGCCCGATGAGGCGGTAAAATTCGGCCTGTAGCTCGCGGCTGGTGCGGAATTGCCCGCGCTTGGCGGTCGTGACCATGTTGACGCCGTGCTTCTTCACGCCGCGCAACGAGGCGCACGCGTGCTGCCCCTCGACCACCACGATCACGCCGAGCGGGTCGAGCACGCTGACCAGCGCATCCGCGATCTGATTAGTCATGCGCTCTTGCACCTGGAGCCGCCGCGCAAACATATCCACCACGCGCGGGACTTTGCTCAGTCCGATGACGTGGCTGCCCGGCAGATAGGCGACGTGCGCCTTGCCGACGATCGGCAGCATGTGGTGTTCGCACAGTGACTGGAATTCGATGTCTGCGACGACGACCATCTCGCCTTCGCCGTATTCAACCTCAAACAACGCGTCGTTGAGGATCGTCTGAAGGTCCTGATGGTAGCCTTCGAGCAATTCTTCATACATGCGGGCGACCCGCTGCGGAGTGCGGCGCAGGCCGTCACGCGTGGGGTCTTCGCCGACATTCAGCAGGATTTGCTTGACCGCTTCCTCGATTGCCGCGCGTGATTCCAAAGCGCCAAACTCCTCGCTTGCGAACTGCTGAACCAGCTCATGCAGCCGGCTGTCGCCGTTCTCGCCGCTGCCCGCCTTGCCCTTACTCGACATGCTCGCCTCTTTTCGGTTCATTCCGATACAGTTCCGCCCGTCGCAGCCGGTTACACAGCGCAGGGGGCTTGCGATACACATTAGATGCGCCGGTGGGCGGAAAGTTACGGTTCTGGGGATGACTCTACCGTCCGGATAGGTAGTTTCTTATGAATTCTACTTCATTTATCGTATAATCCGGTCGAGGCTGCCCACTCCCGGCGGCAGATCGTCGGTCTGGCATCGTGTGCGCGCCGGGATTGCCGAGTGGGGGGAGCTGAGGCGGGTCGTCCATTTGCCCGCAGGAGAAGTGCGTATGTCACCGCCATCGCCCCTGCTTGACGAAGCCGCCGTGCGCGAGCGGCTCCGCGATCATCCCACGTGGCACCTGACTGCGGACGGATGGCTCGAATGCGAGTTGACGTTCAAGAACTTCAACCGGGCGGTTCTGTTCGTCAACGCAATCGCCTACCTGGCCGAGACGCACGACCATCACCCGGACCTGGTGCTGCACGATTACAAGCGGCTGACGATCCGGCTGATGACCCACGCGGCGGGCGGAATCACGGAGCGCGACTTCGCGCTGCTCAACGACATCGACTCATTGCCGCGCCCCGAATAACCTGAAGCGATCGCCATGCGACTGGGCGTGCTGCCCGCGCATCGGATATGACGGGTGTCCCAGGCGAGCCGCCAGGAACGCGGCGCGGCTGTTGTGTGCTGGCTGCAACGAAAGGAAACTCGTTCGACATGCAAGGTAAGCAGGTGTTTCTCATTCCGCTGGTGTTTATCGCGGTGCTGATCCCGGTGATGATCGCCGCGCTGTTGCTGTTCCGCCCGGACGAGAGCGACGCCGACTGTGATTGCGCAGGGCTGCCGCAGTACTCCGCGCACTCGCATGGGATGGCGCTGGCACGCGAGAACATTGACTCGGTGCAGCTTCTGTTCAACGTGGTCGACGCGGCAGAAGTGTACGATGTGCAGGATGGGCGGCTGCAACCTGTAGCGAAGCCGGATCCCAACATGAAGCACGTGACAGTCGACGTGCTCGACGCGGAGATCGCGCTGGGCGAGCGGCTGCCGGTGTCGGTGCAGTTGATCGTCCGCGACGCCGAGACGGGCGAAGCGGTGATCGAAGAGGAAGACGCGCCCGCGATGTACGCGCCCGGACACGGCTACCACTTTGGCGACAATTACCCGCTCGACCCGGGGAAGCAGTACACGTTCCATGTGACGATCAGCCCGGTGCAGGCGCTGCGGGTTGAGGGCACGCACGATCGCTGGCTGGAGCCGATCGAGTGGGAAGGCAGCTTCAGCCTCGACGAAGAGGGCAACGTCGAAGGCGCGGCGATGAGAATGGAGCAGGTTGGCGAGTTCTCGCGGCAGGGTATCCACGTGATCCTCAACGCGCACCACGCCGAGACGCTGTACGAGGTGGTGGATGGCGAGGCGCGGCCAGTCGAGGCGATGGATCACGACGAGATGGGCACGACCCGATACTTTGCGGTGGACGT
>CBINGT010000242.1:0-5923 GCA_966250245.1 uncultured Anaerolineae bacterium | reverse complement strand
CGGAAGAGAAGATTCTCGCGGAAAAGTCGGTCACCGGGCGCGAGGCGTGGGTGCGCTTCTTCACTGAGTTGATGGGCAGCGCGCGCTACACCTTCGACGGGCAGGAGCTAACACAGTCCGCCGTGCTGGCGAAGCTGTACGACGAGGACCGCTCCGTCCGCCAGCGCGCCGCCGCCTCGCTGACCGAGGGGCTGCGCAAGCATCTGCCGATCACGACCTTCATCTTCAACACGCTCGCTGCAGACAAGGCGTCCGACGACCGTCTGCGCAACTATCCGACGTGGATTTCCTCACGCAACCTGTCGAACGAGGTCAGCGACGAGACGGTCGAGGCGCTGGTCGAGGCGGTCACCGGGCGCTATGACATCGTGGCGCGCTATTACCACCTCAAGCGCCGCCTGCTCGGCCTGGACGAGCTGGTCGACTACGACCGCTACGCGCCCCTTCCGGCGGCGGCAAGCTGGTATCAGTGGGATGAGGCGCGCGAGATCGTGCTGACGGCGT
The DNA here is from genome assembly GCA_966250245.1 of uncultured Anaerolineae bacterium. Lineage (GTDB taxonomy): Bacteria > Chloroflexota > Anaerolineae > Aggregatilineales > Aggregatilineaceae > DYGX01. The sequence continues at coordinate 5,419 of CBINGT010000242.1, read as the reverse complement.
ACGAGCGCTTCCACCCCGAAGTCGCCGGGATCGCAGAGCAGTTCTTCGTGCAGAACTGGATCGACGCGGCGGAGCGCCCCAACAAGCGCGGCGGAGCGTACAGCGCCAGCACCGTCCCTTCGGCGCACCCGTACGTGTTTATGAACTACACCGGCCGCACGCGTGACGTGATGACTCTCGCGCACGAGCTGGGGCACGGTGTCCACCAGTACCTCTCGCGGGAACAGGGGATGCTCCAGGCGCATACCCCGCTGACGACCGCCGAGATGGCGTCCACCTTTGGCGAGATGCTGGTCTTCACCGACCTCATGGAGAAGGAAAGCGATCCGCAGGCGCGGCTGGCGCTGCTGGCGGGGAAGATCGAAGACTCGTTCGCCACGATCTTCCGGCAGATCTCGATGAACCGCTTCGAGCACGCGCTCCACACCGCGCGCCGCGAGGAAGGCGAGCTGACCAGCGAGCGCATCAGCGAGCTATGGCTGGACACGCAGCGCGCGATGTTTGGCGACAGCGTCCGCATGACCGACGATTACGGCATCTGGTGGAGCTACGTGCCGCACTTCCTGCACACGCCGGGCTACGTCTACGCCTACGCGTTCGGGGAGCTGCTCGTCCTGGCGCTGTTCGCGATCTACCGCCAGCAGGCGGACGGGTTCGCCGGGCGCTATCTGGACGTGCTGCGCGCGGGCGGCTCGGACTGGCCGGAGAAGGTCCTCGCGCCGATGGGCGTGGATCTGACCGATCCCGGCTTCTGGCAGAACGGGCTGGCCGAACTCGACGCGATGGTGCGGCAAGCGGAAGAAATCGCGGGCGACAGCTAAGCCCACCAATGCCCCTCCATCCCCGGCCTTGCCCCCAACCCCACAAGGAGGGAAGGGGAGGCGCGATTTGTCTTTGTAGGGGCGGAGCTTGCTCCGCCCGTTGCTTTTCACTCGCCTGCGCAGGCGGATTTACCTTCCGACGCCGCTTGCTCCGCCCGTTTTTTTTCATATCCTTACCCAACCGCGCCAACAACACGCGCGGAGCAACTTGCCCCGCGCGTGTTCATTCTGGACCCCTGCACACCGGCGGCGAGCCACTTACCGCAGCGTGACCGTCACCTCGGCGGCGGGCAGGCGCGGCGTGGTGGCGCGGACCCGTACCTCTCCCGGCGTCGTGCCCGCGCGTAGATAGACCGCGCCCTGGCCGCCTGCCAGCGCGAACGGGTTCTCCCCGATGAGCTCGGCCGGGCCGTCGACAGTCAGCGTGACGACCTGGTGCGCGTACGGCAGGCGGTTCCCGAAGCGGTCCACGATGCGGAACGCGACGCGCGTCATATCGCGGCCATCGGCATCCAGCGTCGCATCGTCCGCCACAAGCTCCAACGCGTGCGGCAGTCCGTCCGCCGCGATGCGCTGCTCCGCGACCGGCTGATCGCCCACGTAGCCGACCAGGCGCAGGTCCGCCATCGCCCGACCCCAGGTGATGTGCTGCTCGAGCAGGGCGATCACATACGGCGCGTGCGGCAGGTGCGGGAAGGTGTCGCGGTCCGGCAGAAAGCGGCCGATCCGCTCGTCGCCGACGAATACTTCCAGCGAGTCGCAGTTGCTGAACACCACCAGCGGGTCGACCCCGCCGCCGCTGCGGTCGCCCATCGACCAGACCGTCGCTGCCTGGAGCACCACGCGCCGCGTCGGATCCATCTGGCTGGCGTAGAACGCGGCGGCGTATTTCGGCAGGCGGAAGATGTCCATCACGCCGTGATAGCAGATGCGGTCGCCGGAGCCGAATTCCTGATGCGTGTTGTAGTCGAACGCGCACCACCCGATCGCGCCGGACACGCCCGCCATGCCGAGCTGCTGGTTCTGGACGCGGGCGTGACGCAGCGCGTGCTCGACGGCCCGTTCTTCGCCGTCGAAGGTCTTGGTCGGGAAGGTGTGCCCGCCGAACTCGGTGATCAGATAGGGCGTGTGATTCGGCTCGCGCAGCGGGATGCCAAAATCGTTGAAGGTGAACACGTCCTCAAGGAACTGGCTTTCCCAGATGTAGCGCACGCCGCCCGTCTGGCGCGTCGGGTCAAGCTCGTGGGCGAGCGCATTGGTCGCGCGATAAAACGCCTCGTCGTCGCCCGATTCGTTGATCCGCACGCCCCACAGCACGATCGCCGGGCGGCTGCGGTCCCGCACGATCATGGCGCGCACGTAGTCCAGGCTTAACTGCTTCCAATCCTCGTCGCCGATGTGCTGCCAGCCGGGGATCTCCTCGAACACCAGCAGCCCGATCTCGTCGCAGCGGTCGAGGAAGTGGCGCGACTGCGGGTAGTGCGAGGTCCGCACGATGTTGCAGCCCAGCTCCCACTTGATGATCTCGGCGTCGCGGCGCTGCAGCCGGGCGGGCGCCGCCGCGCCGATGTATGGATAGGTCTGGTGGCGGTTAAGCCCGATCAGTGGCAGGCGCGCGCCGTTCAAATAAAACCCGTCCGGCTCGAAACGCGCCTCGCGGAAGCCGAAGCGCGTGTCCACGCAGTCGAGCGCAGCGCCCGCATCGTGCAGGCTGGCGCGCAGCGTGTACAGCGCCGGATCGTCGAGCGTCCACAGGCGGACGTCGCCCCGCTGTAGCGCGATCTCCTGCCGCGTGACGCTGTCGCCGGTGGGAGCCGCGACGGGCGTCTCGACGTGAGCGATCCGCGCCCCGTTCGTATCGAGCACCTCGGCGAGCAGGACGAGGTTACACGCCGCGCCCGACGTGTTGCGCACCGTGGTTTCGACCACCACGCGCGGCTGATCGGTCAGCACATCGGCCGTGTGGACGAACACATCTGCCATGTAGCAGGCGTCGACCACGCGCAGCGCCACCTCGCGATAGATGCCGCCGAACGTCAGGTAATCGACCACGAACCCATACGGCGGGATGTCGGTCCGCTCCCGCGAGTCGAGGTGGACCGTCAGCAGGTTTTCGCCCGGAATGAGGTGATCGGTCAGGTCGAAGGAAAACGGCGTGAACCCGCCGCGATACTCGCCCAGGCGCGTGCCGTTGAGGTAGACGGTCGAGGCGATCATGGCGCCTTCAAAGTCCACGAACAGCCGCTGGCCCGGCGCGAGGTCCGGCGGGGTGAAGCGACGGCGGTAAGTCGAGATGAACTGGTATTCGGCGTTGTCGAAATTGTGGTAGGGCAGCACGACGTTGGTGTGCGGCAGAGTCACCGGCTCGAAGCGGCTGTCCGGCGCGGTGTCGTCCAATTGCTCCGGCGCATACAGCCATCCGTCGTTCAAGGCGAGAACGGTACGCAAGACGAGATCCTTTCTGAGTAGCAGTTAGCGGCTAGCCGTTAACGGTTAGCGCAGTAAAAACCAGACCAGAGCGCGCCGATCCCCCGGCCCCTTTTCCCCGTGACGGGAGCGGGGCAGGCGTGAAGTCCGCGCGCTGAACATGATAAGCCAGTTGCTTTTGGAAGATCCTTTGCCCGCTGCGTCGATCATTTGCCGGAGCCGAGCGTCAACCCCTGGATAAAGTAGCGCTGAAGGAAGACAAACACCAGCACCGTCGGCAGCGTCGCCAGCAGCGCCCCCGCGGTGATCAGCGGCCAGTCCGTCACGTACTGCCCCTGTAGCGTCGCCAGCCCGGCCGTCACAGGGCGCAACGAGTCCGATTGCAGCAAGATCAGCGCCCACAGAAAGTCGTTGAAGACCCACGTAAACTCAAGCGTCGCCAGCGCCGCCAGCGATGGCAGGCTCAGCGGCAGCATGATCTGCCAGTAAATGCGGAACTCCCCACACCCGTCCACGCGCGCCGCGTCGAGGATCTCGCCCGGCACCGTCCGCATGAAGTTTCGCAGCACGAACGTGCAGAAGCCAAGCTGAAACGCGATGTGAATCAGGATCAGCGCGCCATAGGTGTCGTACAGGCCGAGCCGGTTCGTCAGGCGAAAGACTGGCAACAGCAGAATCTGGAAGGGGAGCATCGTCCCGGCGACGTAGGTGAAGTAGATCAGCAGGTTCCCCCGAAACTTGAAGCGCGCCAGGGCATAGGCGCTCAGCGACGAGAGGAACAGCATCCCCAGCAGCGACGGGATCGTAATGATGAAGCTGTTCAGCAGATACTGACGGACGCGCGCGGCGATCCACGCCTGTTTGAAATTGCTGAAGTGGAACTCGGACGGAACGCTCCAGAAACCGTGGAGCGTGATGTCGTCCATCGTGCGGACGGACGTCAGCAGCGTGGCGAACACCGGCAGCAGCCAGGTCAGCGTGAGCAGGGTCAGAAAGATGTACTTCGCCGCGTGATTGAAGCGGTCCCGCGCGGGCGCCATCGACTTGACACGGCTGGCTTCTTGGGGCTTGGCGAGGGTAGCCATGGTCAATACTCCAGCTCGTCTTTGAGCGAGCGCCACAGATACAGCCCGACGAACACAATGCTGATCGAGAACAGCACCACCGCGATCGCCGCGCCGTAGCCCATGCGATAGTTGTTAAACGCCTCGATGTACATGTAGTTCGCCAGCACGCGCGTGCCCTGCCCGCCGCGCGTCATGACTTGAACGAGGTCAAATGAGCGCAACGAGTCGATCACGGAAATGATGAAGACGATGGTCGTCACCGGCGCCAGCAGCGGGAAGATCACGTGGCGGAACAACTGCCACCGGTTCGCCCCGTCGACCAGTCCGGCGTCGATGTACGTCGGGTCGAGGTTCTTCAACCCGGCCAGGTACAGCACCATCACATAGCCCACCTGCCGCCACACCGCCGCCGCGATAATGCAATAGATCGCCAGCTCGCGGTCCGCCAGCCAGCCGGGCGGATTGCTGGTCAGCCCGCTCTCGGTCAGCAGCGAGTTGATCAGCCCCTTCGACGGGTGATAGACCCACGACCACACCAGCGCGATCACCGGCCACGACAGCACGAGCGGCGAGTAAAAGCTGACCTTGTACCAGCGCCCGCCGCGCATGTCCGTGTTGAAAATCATCGCCAGGCCCAGGCCCAGCGTCGTCGGGACGGTCACAAACGCGACCAGCCAGCGCAGATTGTTGGCTAATGACTCGGTCAGCGCGCTCTGCTGAAAGAGCACCTTGTAGTTGTGAAGGCCGATAAATTGCGGCGTGCTGACCCCATCCCAGTTGGTGAGGCTCAGGTAAAAGGTGTAGAGCGTTGGACCGATAATCCAGACCAGATAGAGCGCCAGCGGTGGCGCAATAAAGAGGTAGGGGATCCATTTTCGCGGCACGGACGGGCGCCGCGCCGAGGCTTTCTGCCCCGTCCGCTGAACCAGCACGTTGACCGGCGGCGCCAGCAATACGACTTGCAGCACCAATCCGATCAACGCGACCAGCGCGACGTCCGAGCCATAGCCGAGGTTCTGGCGGATGTACTCTGCGACCTCGCCCTCTTGCCGCCAGTAGAGGTCGGCGAAGTAGCCCAGCCCGATCAAACCGATCAGCGCCGGA
>CBINGT010000241.1:0-5950 GCA_966250245.1 uncultured Anaerolineae bacterium | reverse complement strand
CTAGAAGAACTTGACGAGAATATCCTCAATCACGTTCGCCGCTTCGACCACGCGGTTTGAGGCGTGGAACAGGTGGCGATAGACCTCGCGCAGCTTCATCATCTCCACCAGGCTTTCGAGGTCTTTCGGCTTGCGGAACAGATCGGCCAGCGCTTGCGCGTAGAGCGTTTCGATCGTGTTGTCCACAGCGCGGGCGCGGATGGCGTGCATCGTGGCGACGGTCGGGTGCAGCGGGATGCGGTCCATCGCCAGCTTGATCTCCTCGGCGCCGCTTTCCAGCAGGCGGGCCATCTCTTTCAGATAGCTGTTCGGCTCGACCCCGAGGATCTCCATTTCGTTGACTGTCGCCCACAGCTCGTCGAGCATGTCGTCCAGCACGCGGGACAGTATCTGGATGTCTTCGCGGTCAAACGGCGTGGCGAAGGTGCGGTTGAGCTCCGCGATCAGGATGCGGTTGACCTCGTCGGCTTCCTTCTCAAGCTTGCGGACGGTGTTGGCGGCCTTGCTGCCTGGATGCTTGAGATAGTGTCTGAACCCCTCAGCGGCAGACACCGTGATCTGCGCCTGCTCTCGCAGAAGGTTCAGAAATTGATCGGGGCGTTTGCGAAAACGCTGCCTGAGACGGGCAAAGAACGCGAAAAGTCCATTGATCGGGCGTGCAAGCATACAATCCTCAAGAGGTGAGCGCTACAATGAGCGCAGCAGAGTTGCCCCGGCAGCGGGCGTCGCGGCGAGTGCTCCCGATATACCCTGCTTTACGCGAAAAATCAAGCGCCAGCCGGATCGATCGGATCGTCAGGCAGGCGAAGGGTAAGCGGCGCATGCCTGGTTCTTCGGTCCCCTGCAGCCGAGGCGCGAATTCGGTTACAATCTGGCTATGGAAAGTCTGGAGAGCCGTTACAGGCGTCCTGTACTGCGTATCTGGCACAACAACATACAGCGAGGAGAGATCATGAAACTATCACGCAGCCTGTGGGTGGTGATGCTGGCGATCGCGTTGGTGGGCGGCGCGCTGTTCGCCCTGCAGGGAACGCGGGCGGGCGCTCAGGACGACGAGGGCCCGGGATTGATCGTGTACGCGTCGGACGAGACCGGGAACTTTGAGATCTTCACGCTTGACCCCGAAACCGGCGAGCTATTGCAACTGACGGACGATCCAGCCGTGGACACGCATCCGATGTGGTCGTCGGATGGCGAGCGGATCGTCTTCGCCTCGGACCGCGACGGGGATTTTGAAATCTACGTGATGGACGCCGACGGCAGCAACGTGCAACAGCTTACGCGTAACGAGGCGGACGACATCCAGCCGCGCTGGCAGCCGGGCGACGAATACATTCTGTATGTGTCGAATGTGAACGGCAACTGGGACCTGTATGTCGTGACGGTTGATGGCACGATGGTCCGCCAGTTGTCGAACGACCCGTTCGACGAGCGGCACTTTGGCGCAGCCGATGATGAAGACGAAACCGCCGAGCCGGATGACCAGGTGACGGAGCCTCAGGCGCCAGGGGAGACGGCGACTACTCCCGCGCCGCCTGCTACTACGCCTGACGCAACGGTGGGCGTTTCACGTCTGAACCTGCGTCAGAACCCGGGCGAGGGCGCGACTGTTCTCACCATTCTGAATGAGAACGATCCGCTCGAGATCACGGGCCGCCGCTTCGATAACAGTTGGGTGCAGGTGCGGACGGCCGCCGGAATGATCGGCTGGGTGTCGGCACCGCTGCTGAACATCAGCATCGACCTGTCGAGCGTGCCGGTGGTGGACGCGACCTTCTTCCCGGCGCCGACGCCTGTTCCGACTCCCATCCCGGCGACACCGATTCCCACCACAGAGCAACTCCCGCCGGTCTTCATCTCGTTTACGTCTGATCGCGGCGAGGCACCGACGATCAACAGTGGTGAGTGCGTCACGCTGAGCTGGAATGTTCAGGGCATCCGCGAGGTGTACTTCCAGGGCGGTCCCGCAGTGGGGCAGGGGTCTGCTCAGGTCTGCCCGACCTCGACCACGACCTATAACCTGCGCGTGATCCTGGTCAGCGGCGTGGAAGACAACCGTTATATCACGGTGACGGTTCACTAAGCCCTGCGTGGCAGAGACGACAAGCGGGACCGGGGTTCGCCCCGGTCCCGCTTTTTTGATCACGGGATGAGTGGTGGCTCAGTCGCCGGACATGTCGCGTGTCAGCCGCCGGTACTGCTCCATATCGGCCTTTGCAAGCCGCTCGTCGCCGGGCTGGCCGCGCTGGATGTAGGTCAGGTGACGGTTATAGTACGCCTCGGCGTATTTTGGGTCGATGCTGAGGACTTGATTGAAATCCTGGATCGCCTCGTTGTACATGCCGAGTTTGTTGTAGGTGATGCCCCGGTTGTGGAAGGCGCCCGCGTCGTGCTCGTCTAGCGCGATCGCCTGATCGTAGTCGGCGAGCGCGGCGTTAAGCTGGCCTAGCTCCAGATGCGCATTGCCCCGGTTGAAGAACGCCGATCCGAAGTGCGGATCAAGCTGGATGGCGCGGTTGTAGTCGTCGATCGCTTCTTGCAGGCGAAGCTGCGACAGGTACGCGACGCCCCGGTTGTGCAGCGCGACGGCGCTTTCCGGCATCAGGCGGATTGCCTCGTTGTAGTTGTTGATCGCTTCCTCGACGTTGCCGAGCGCGAAATACGCATCTCCACGCGCCAGATATGCCAGCCCGTCGCCTGAGTTCAGGCGGATCGCGTGGTTGAGGTCCTGGATTGCCTGGTCGTAGTTGCCCAGGCTGCCGTAAATCATGCCGCGCCCGCGATACGCTTCGGCCAGGTTGTCGTCGTGCTTGATCGCCTGGATGTAGTCCTTGAGCGCCTGCTGCTGGTTGCCGAGCGCCTCGTACGTCTTGCCACGCATCAGGTAGATCGTCGGGTCGGTCGGGTCGAGCAGAACGGCGCGGTCGAAGTCTTCCAGCGCGGCATGGTACTGCTTCTGCGCGTAGTAGATCGAGCCGCGCATGCCATAGGCGGGTGAGTTTTCCGGGTCGCGGCGAATCGCCTCGGTGTAGTCCGCCAGCGCGCGCTCGCTGTCGCCCAGCAGGTCGAAGGTCAGCCCGCGATAGTAGTACGACGGGGCGTGCGTCGGATCGCATTTGAGCGTCTCGGTGAAGCTGTTGAGCGCGCGGGCGTGCTCGCCCTGCGAGCGCAGGATTTGCCCCTGATAGTAATGCGCCTTCGCCAGCCGGGGATTGAGGCGGATTGCCTCGCCGAACCCCTCAAGCGCGCGCTCGGTGTGGCCGAGCCGCAGGAAGGCCATCGCGCGGCTGAAGTGCGCTTCGGCGTTGGTCGGGTCGAGCGCGATGGCGCGGTTGTACGCCTTGATGGCGTTGGTGAAGTCGTGGCTGCGATACGCTGCGTTACCCTGTTCGAGCGCCGTGCGCGCTGCTTTGGGATCCTGCTTGGGCGTGGTGAGGTACGACACCAGCTTGCGCACAGCCCCTTCGTAGTCGCTGGCGAAATCAACCACCGGTAGGCGCTGGAGCTCGTAGTGGAGCGGGTGGTTGTCGCGCCGGAGAATGATGATCGGCTTCTGGGCGTCCAGGAAGTGGCTCCACTCGGCGCGCACTTCGCGCGTATCCGCCTGGTCAGACCAGATCAGCAGCATGTGGGTGGCTTTGTGCAGAGCCTGGTTAACCGCTGTAGACCAGTCCTGCCCGCGCTGGATGTCGCGCCGGTCGATCCAGACGGACTGGCCGTAGCTCGCCAGATCGTCGTAGAGGCGGAGCGCGAAGTCGTCGTCGCCGTTCCCGTAATTAATGAATAAAAGAGCTGAAGCTACCTGTTCTCCCATAAGCCCCCCCGGCCTATTTTGTAGTGCATCGCGCTCCCGCGAAAGGCGCGAAACGTTCCCCTGAGCTTGGATGCAGCAGCGGACTGTAATCGCAATGTTGGATGCGCTTGAAACGGGATGTCGCTGTGCTCCGCAGTGGAACGTAAGGTCATTGTAGGGCGCTTCCCCCCATTGCGCAAAACCGCCCTGGCTTAGATGATGCCGAAAATGCCAAACAAAATCTCCCACACCTCGGGCAAGCGATACACCGAGGCGAACATCAGGAACAGGGCGAATAAGATCGCCACCAGCACCTTGCGCGGGATGTGCACGATGAAGAGTAGCCCGCGTGGACCCGGCGTGATGAACACGAAATGGTTGAGATTGCGTAGCGCGCGCATCAGGTGATACAGCATCGCGGACGTCATCGTGTCCGCGCCGCCATCCGGATCGGGTCCGTAGCTCACGCTCGGCGGCGCCGCGCCAAGCCCGGTTGCCGACTGGTTCGGCGCGCTGCTGCCCGTGGTAGAAGTCCGGCCGCGCCGCTCGACGTCGTCGCGGATGGTTCCGGCCAGCGCTTCGAGAAACGAGGCGATCCGCTCGGCGTCAGACAGGCGTCTGCCAGACGGGCCCGGCGTGCCCTCGTACACCTCTTCATCGGCGTTGTGCGAAGGATTGACGATGATAGCAGGCAGCCGGGAAGATGAGCCTTCCTGGGGCTGCTTGCGCGGCGAGGGACGTGAAGAAGCTGGCATTGTCTTATCCTCCGCCAAGTGGGGTTACTGCAAAATGAGCGTAAACAGCGCGCCGGCCACCGCCGTCACCCCGGCCACCAGAAGCAGCAGCCGGTGGACGATCAGGTGTTCTTCAGGCAGGGCGGCGTCGCCGTGATGCAGCACGCTGACGTTTCCGTTCGCCTCGACGCAGATCTTGTGCGCGGTGTCGTAGGGCTGCGCCGTGGGGTTTTTCGGGCGAAGCGTCGCGACGGTGACTTGTTGCTCGGCGTGGTACGTCAAATCGACCAAGACGTGCTGCCGGAAGCTGCTGGCCACCTGATAGGCCCGGCGTTCCTGATCCTCACGTGAGAGGCTCCCCTGACCGGCGGCAGCGCGGATCAGCTCGGCGCTGAGCGGTGCGTAGGTGATTGGGTCTGGGGCGGAAGCGGTGGGGCGGGTGGCGCGGACTGGGCGGTTTCGTCGCATGGCCGGGTCGGTGAGCAGTCGCGAACGGGCAGATTGGGCCGGGCCGATGGTTGGAAATCCGGTTGAGAGCTGCTGCGCGTTGTACATGCGACCTAATCCTATTTTTTACGTCAGGCGATCGAATTGCCGTTTGAAATCGATGACGATCCGGCGACCGATAGCGACGCTAAACCGTTCGCTGCGGCGCTGCGTTCCCCTATATGTGCGAGCTGTAGAGATGACTGTTGACCGGCGCCCCCGTGCGAGCGTCTGGCAGGTTTGTGATTGGTTCGAGAATTCCAACGTTTCGTACTGTCATTATGGGGGAATTTTACAGGGGTGTCAACCATACTCAAACCATTTTACGTCAATTTTTCGTGAATAATATATGAACTTTTATCGGCTAGAATGTGACGGTGAGCAAGCGGCGCATGAGCTTGATTGAGGGAAAAAGGTACTATTCTTAGGAGTGTGGTAATCCTTGTTGTAATTTATAAATTAGCTATTAAATAAGCGGTAAATTGTTTGATCGTACAAACCAAAAATATACAAATTTCACGCGATAACGTGGCACTTTTCATGTGTAAAACACACCCTGCGGGACATTTTGGGGTGTGCTCACCCAAACAAAACGTCCCGGTCGGAAGCCCGGCCGGGACGTGTGCTGCGTGCGTTATAGGGTGGTTACTGGACCGCCGCGAGCGCCGAGCACGCCGGGCAGCTTCCATCCGCGCGGATGATGGCGAAGCCCGCCTGCGGGTCCGCACCGTAGTGCGTGAAGTCCACGTTGAAGACGATCATCAGACGGACGCGGCCGCTGTTCGCCGCCTGCACGGCCGCCTGAGCCGCGCCGGTCACGGCACTAGTTCGGGGTGATCACGAGGGACGCGTTCTGGCCGCCGAAGCCGAACGCGTTGAACTGCAGCGCCTGCACGTCGACCGCTCGCGGCGCCCCGAGCACGAGCTCGAACCCCGC
>CBINGT010000240.1:0-5951 GCA_966250245.1 uncultured Anaerolineae bacterium | reverse complement strand
GGCCGTTCTGTTCTGGCTCTGCCAATGCTGATCGCTAACTGCTAATTGCTAATCGCTTTCTTAATATAAATGAGGCTCTTATGGCACATCGAATCAATCACGTGGCGATTGTGGTGGAAGACCTGGACAGCGCGCTGACCTTCTGGCGCGACGCCCTGGGGCTGCCACTCAGCAAGACCGAAGACAACCCCGGCGAAGCGGTCGAGATCGCGTTTCTGCCGCTCGGCGAAAGCGAGATCGAGCTTCTGCAGCCGACCGATCCGGAGAGCGGGATCGGGCGCTATCTGGCGAAGCGCGGCCAGGGGATGCATCACGTCTGCGTCGAGGTGGACGATATCGACGCGACGATCGCGCGTCTGGTGGAGCATGGCGTCGAGATGATCAACGACGCGCCGCGCATCCGCCCCGAAGGCACGCGCTATGCGTTCGTGCACACGCGCAGCGCGTCCGGCGTGCTGGTGGAGCTCTACGAGCAGCCCCGCGCCTGATCGCGCTGACTTTTCTGTATGTATGACAGCGGGAGCGTCCAACTGGACGCTCCCGCGATGTTGTTTCTTCGATTGTTTGCCCTGGCGCCATCAAGGTACGATGAGCGTTCCAGGTGTGATTACCCCGACGAGCTATCTTCGTCGCAGTGGCCGGGGCCGATCAGCCCGTTGTTGTACCGGTCAAGAGTGCTCGCCAGCGAGATGAACTCCTTGCGGACGGCATTATTCCCCTTGAGCGCCGCGATCTGCGTTGGCGTGTACTGCTGGAACAGCGCATCCGCCGAGGCCAGCGCGGTATCGACTTCCGCCGTCGTGCTGGCGCCGCTCAGGACGTTCAACTTCGCGGCGATGTACTGCGACGCCAGGTTATAGTACGCGTTACCCGCTGGCGGCGTCCGCATGACCTCAAGATACGTCTGCCCACTCAGGTAGAAGGTCGTGTCTGGACCATCGGGCAGGATCAAGAGCCACGTATCATCGGGCCAGCGAGCCGGGCCGTACTCGGAGTGCGTCTTCCAGTAGCCCTGGGTGAGCGTGCAGCCGACTTCGCACGGCACGTCGACGGTAACCGTGTGATCATCGTTGCCGGTTGCGCCCGTGTCGTTCGTCACGAACGAGGCGACGTTCACGAAGGTGTACTCGCCGCACACTTCATACGGGCCGATTTCGAGTGTGTACTCGAACGTCTTAGGCAGGTCACTGTAGCACACGGTGCCGAGCGGTCCGCCCTGATCGTCCGTGACGTCGATGCACTCGTCCACTTCGGTGGTCGGGCCGCCGAAGATCACGTCCTCGTTGCCGGTGAAGCTGCCGCCGTTCAGCGTTGCGGTCGCGGTGTTGGTGCGATCGCTCGCATCGGGAAGATCGGCGCTGTAGCTACAGAAGGCCGCGGTTGCGGCTGGCACGGTCAGCGAAGTGCCGCCGAGTCCGTCGCAGTCCACGGTTGCCGCGATGCCGGGCGACACCACATCCGATACTTCGACCGTCATCGGCTCGGATGGGTGCGGGTTGGCAACAGAGATCGTGCCCGAAACCGCCCAATCACTGTCCGCGAAGGTCGCGCTGACCGTGACGTCGTAATTCACGGTGAACGTCTGGCCCGTCGAGAGGGTAAGCTCGGTCTGGTCGCCGACCTTTTCGATGTTCCACGTGTACGTGCGGGTGAATGATTCGTCCGCAGTCTTCGTCACGACGGGCGTCACCGTGACGTTCTCGGATGCTTCCTGGTTGGTTTCGACGATCTTCGCCGTGTTGGGATACGTGTCGGTATCCACACCGTTGGTGTAGTCCGCCTGGTCGGTCGAGCATGCAAAGGTATCGCTGTACGTGAAGGTCTCGTCCTTACTCGCCGAGCCGAGCGGGCCTTGCACGCTATCCGTTACGTTGATCGTCGGGTAGCCCTCGATGATCGGGTCGCCGAAGTCCACCAACGCGGTAGCGAGGAAGTTGATACCGTTGAATGTGACCGTGGCGGTGTTCGTGAGGTCGGTGTTGTCCGGCAGGTTAACGGTGTAGATGCAGTCTTCCGTCTGACCAGGCCCGATGATCAGGTTTCCGCCACAGTCCAAATCGGCTGTCGCTCCATTCACGACGTCGACAAGGCTGACGTTCATCGACTGGGTCGGGTGCGGGTTGGTCACCAGGATCGTGCCAGAGGCCTTGAAACCGTAGTCGGTGATGGTCTGGTCGACAGTCACCTCGTAGTCCGATGTGAACGAATCTCCTGCGAAGCCGATGTGCGTTTCCGGATCGACCGTCTTGGTGATCGTCCAGTCATACTTTCTGCGCCATTCGGCGGTCGCGTTCTTGCTGACGACCGGCGCGTAACAGGTTACGTTGACGGTCGCAGTGTCGGACTGACCGGTTTCCACGATAGTCGCCGTGTTCACGAATGGCGGCGCGACGTACACCCCGTTCGTATACTGGGCCGGATCGGTCGGGCAAGTGAAGGTCCCGTTATACGGCGGAAAGGTCATATCGCCGCTGGCCGGGCCGAGTGGCCCGAACTGATCATCTATCACGTTGATGGTGCTGTACCCAACGACATTTTGTGTGAACGTGAAGTCGGCCTGAGCGGTCGTCCCGCTGACATTGGGGATGCCGCTTGTGATTGTGGCGACATTCGTCCCGTTGTCCGGCGCGCCAAGCGTGGCTGAGTAGTTACAGACAAGCTGCCCGCCAGCCGGTACCGATGCGTCCGGACAGGTCACTATCGCGGGCGTCCCGTTGACGACATCGCTGACGGTTACGGACACTACATAGGGCGCGGGATTGGTCACCGTGATAGTGCCGCTGACCACGTACGGGCTATCCGTGATTGTCTGGTCTACCGAAACCGTGTAGGGATGCGTGGTCGCCGGATCGCCGATGAACTTCGTGTAGTTCGCGTCGGCTTCCTTGGTGATCGACCAGCTATAGGTTCGCGTGTAGCTGCCGCTGGCGGTCTTGGTAGCGGTGAGCTGATATACGTTGTAGCAGAAGCTGACGTGGCTAAGCCCGTAAGGCTGATTGTTATTCGGGTTCGTCGGCGTTACGAGCGCCGTGTCTCCGGTTGACGGTGGGCTGTAGCGGTAAACGTTGGCGACCGGGCCGCCTTTCACGATCACTGCATCGACGTTGAAGCCAACTGAGGACCAGTCGATCTGGTAATCCCCGGCGGAAAAGTTCCACGAAACGGTTCCGGTGCCAAGTGGCATTGTCCCAGGCGTGGGTGGGCTGTCGAATTTGACCTCGAATTGATAGCCGAGATCTTTACAGCTTACGTTTTCGCCGTAAAGTTGCGGCGGCACGCTGGCCGCTTCGGTCACAGGCGATCCGCCCACGCCAAACGCCAGCGCGAGAGTCAAGAGGAACGCGAAAACGACGATGAATCGCGAGATGTTGGTGTGCATATTGGGTTGTTCTCCCCTACCCGCTTATATAAAGAATACTGTGAGGTATGTTGCAGGCGGCCTAGTGGATCCCCCTTTCTACGTTTAGGCCGCAGACACTTTTATGATGCTGAGCTTTGGTACAGCACTCACCTATGATGCGTTAGGCGCACAGATAAGTGCTTTATAACCATTATATGGAGGATATCAGGAAACAAGAAACGAGGATTCCAAAAGAAAATGGAAGACGCGAGTAGTACCTTAATCCTATTAGCATTTTTATAAATAAAATAAAAAAACATCGGCTATTTGCCGGTGCCTTGCCTTTATTACGTGATCCCCGTGGCTGTCATCCGACAAAAGGAGCAGGGTAGGCACATACGCCTACCCTGCCCAGTGGTGCATATGTGATTGTCACTTGCACCGGTCCCCGTCCGCCTGAAGCGGCGCCTGGGCCGGTTGTGCGTCATGAAAAAAATCTATTTTGCGGCCGGACGTGTCACGCCGTCCGGGCCAGTTACTAAGGAACAAGAAGTCTTTGTCTCTAGTGTATGCCAAAATCGCGCGCCTGATGCATAACGTTTCATGAAGGATTGCATAAGAAAAACGTGAGGCTTCAATTATTCTAACGGAATTCAAAAGATTAGGCCACGTGGCGCCGAGTTTCGTAGAATCGACAGTAAACTCCCCACCCAAGAGAGGATTTTGCACCGATGTTTGACGCCAGAAAGCTGGAACAGTTACGCGCCGAGAAGGATCGCTGGGAAGAGACGACGCTCCACCGCTCGCTGTCACGCCTGCCGGAGCGCGCCGAGCGCTTCACTACCGTCAGCGGGCGGCCGGTGGCGCGCGTTTACACCCCGCTCGACATCGCCGAGCAGGACTACGCGCGCGATCTCGGGCTGCCGGGCGAGTACCCGTTCACGCGCGGCATCCACGCGACCGGCTACCGCGCCCGCCCGTGGACCATGCGCATGTTCGCCGGATTCGGCACGGCGGAAGAGACGAACGCGCGCTATCGCTACCTGCTGGAACAGGGCAACATGGGGCTGTCGGTCGCGTTCGACCTGCCGACGCTGATGGGCTACGACACCGACGCGCCGCAAGCGTTGGGCGAGTTCGGCAAGTGCGGCGTGGCGGTCAGCAGCTTGCGCGATATGCGCATTCTGTTCGACGGCATCCCGCTGGGCGAGGTCAGCACGTCCATGACGATCAACAGTCCGGCGGCGGTGCTGTGGGCGTTTTACATCGCGACGGCGGAGCATCAGGGCGTCCCGGCGGCGTCGCTGCGCGGCACGCTGCAAAACGACATTCTGAAGGAGTATCAGGCGCAGAAGGAGTACATCTTCCCGCCGGAGCCGTCGATGCGCCTTGTCACCGACACGATTGAGTACGGCGCGAAGTATCTGCCGCAGTGGAACACGATCAGCATCAGCGGCTACCACATCCGCGAGGCAGGCGCCACCGCCGCGCAGGAGCTGGCGTTCACCCTGGCGAACGGGATGGAGTACGTCCGCTGGGCGCTGCGTCGCGGGTTGGACATCGACGCGTTCGCGCCCCGGCTGAGCTTCTTCTTCAACGTGCATAATGACTTCTTCGAGGAGATCGCGAAGCTGCGCGCGGCCCGGCGCATCTGGGCGCGCGAGATGCGCGAGACGTTCGGTGCGCGCGATCCGCGCTCGTGGCTGATGCGCTTCCACACGCAGACCGCAGGCGTCAGCCTGACCGCGCAGCAGCCCGAGGTGAACCTGATTCGCGTCGCGATCCAGGCGCTCGCCGCTGTGCTGGGCGGCGCGCAATCGCTCCACACGAACAGCATGGACGAAGCGCTCGCCTTGCCGTCGGAGCACGCCGTCACGCTGGCGCTGCGGACGCAGCAGGTGATCGCGCACGAAACCGGCGTCGCCAACACGCTCGATCCGCTCGGCGGCAGCTACTTCGTCGAGCGGCTGACGGACGAGATCGAGGAAGAGGTATACGCCTATTTCGAACGCATTAACGACTTCGGCGGCGTGATCCCGGCGATCGAGGCGGGCTTCTTCCAGCAGGAGATCGCGGATTCGGCGGCGCGCTTCCAGGCCGAGGTCGAGGCGGGCGAGCGGCAGATCGTCGGCGTGAACGCCTACGCGGCGGACGAGCCGCTCCGCATCCCGATCCTGGAGATGGATCCGCAGGGCTACGAGCGGCAGGTTGCCCGGCTGGAAGAACTGCGCGCAACGCGTGACGCGGGCACGGTCGCGCGGTCGCTCGATGCGCTTTGCCAGGCGGCGCGCGGCACCGAGAACCTGATGCCTTACATCCTCGACGCCGCCCGCGCCGACGCAACGCTGCAGGAGATCATGGACGTACTGCGCGGGGAGTTCGGCATCTACCAGGAGAAGCATGTGATTTGAGCGGTTAGCGATTAGCCGTTAGCAAATCTTGTAGGGGCGCAGCTTGCTGCGCCCGTTTCATTTGCATATGTGAGGCCGATCAAAACGAGCAGTGCACACACTGCCCTGGACGATGTGCCTTTTGGTTTTTCGCTAACCGCTAACTGCTAACCGCTGCGTTTCCAGCACCAATTCGTCGAGATCCTGGCCGCGCAGACGCT
>CBINGT010000239.1:0-5962 GCA_966250245.1 uncultured Anaerolineae bacterium | reverse complement strand
CGGTTCTGAAAGAGCCAGCTTTCCGCCTTATCCTGAAGCACCGCCACGATACCCTCGCGCGATCGTTCGGGAAGGTCCACGTCGATCAGCTCGACCGTCAGCCACCCAAGCGCCAGCAGGGACCGGGCGCGCTCGTCGGGCTGATCCCGCACCGGCTCCCGCGCCCCGACGACGTGGACCAATTCCTTCTCGTCGACAGTAATCGGGCGGGCGCTTACGGTGAGAGTGTGGTCGGCAAACAGCGTATCGAGAACGGTTGGCGTGGTCATCGTGTGCGCTTTCTGAGAGGCCGCCTGTCCCGGAGAAAACGCCGCCCACAGCGGCGGCCAGCGGCCTACGTATGTCATGGTGCAGAGTGTACACGATCGCCAAATGCAGCGAAAGAACGCCGTGCGCGGGTTGCACGGTCGGGCAACGGCGTTGTTAGAATCGCTTATACACGTCAACGCGACGCTAAGGCGGTGGCCCCCATCCCCCGGCCCCTGCCCCACCCCACAAGGAAGGGCAGCCGGTCGCTAGCTGGCTCTTTTCCTTCCCTCGTTCTGGGGGAAGGAACGCCGACCGAAGGTCGGAAAGATAGGGGGAAGCACATCGCAATGACACAAGACCTGCCGGGGAGAGATCGCATGGACGCGATTTTTAGACGCCTTGGACTAGGGCAAGAGTTCGACCGCCTGGACCGGGCGATCACCGGCTTCATGGCGCGCTATGGGCTGACGTTCCTGCGGATCGCGCTGGGGATTGTGTTCTTCTGGTTCGGCGCGCTGAAGCTGTTTCCGGGCCTCAGCCCGGCGGAAGATCTGGTCGTCGAAACGGTCACCTTCATCCCCGAAAACATCTTCCTTCCGGTGCTGGCCGTGTGGGAGATGCTGATCGGCCTGGGGCTGATCTTCGGCGTCTTCATGCGCGTGACGCTGCTGTTGCTGTTCCTGCAAATGCCCGGCACGATGCTGCCACTGGTCGTCAAGCCGGATGCGGTATGGACCTCGTTCCCGTTCGGGCTGACGCTTGAGGGGCAGTACATCGTCAAGAATCTGGTGCTGATCGGCGCGGGGCTGGTGCTCGGCGGGACGGTGCGCGGCGGCCGCCTGGAGCCGGAGCCGGACGAGGGCGAGGACGAGGCGGGAGCGGCTCGCTAGGAACCTCACCCCTGGCCCCTCTCCGTTTACGGAGAGGGGAAAAGAGCGGCGGTTAAAAGGGTGGCGCTACGCCGCCCGCAGCCCTACCATTCAACGCCAGCACCACGACCAGCGGGACCAACGCGGCGCGCATCACCATCAGCGTCAGGCCGAGCCGGTCCGATGGCAGGGGCGCGCGCAATCCCCGCCACGCCCATACGCCGAGCGGCGCGCTCAGCAGAACGACGACGAGCGCCAGCGCGGGGAGCCGCTGCGCCCACACGACAATCGCGGCGAGGTAGGCGAGCGCCAGCAGCGCAGCGTAGAGAGTGGAGACGCGCGCCTCGCCCGCGCGTACGGCGAGCGTCCGCTTCCCCACGCGGCGATCCGCCTCGATGTCGGGTGTGGCAATCGCCAGAAACACCGTCAACAAGAACGGGACGAGCGGTAGCGTCAGGAGCACCAGTTCCCCGCTGAGATGCCCAGTCTGCAAGCTGTACGCCCATGCCGGGACCACCAGCGCGCCAACCAGCGCGGTCGTTAGTTCCCCCACCCCTCGCCACGACAACCTGAGCGGCGGCGCGGTGTAGAACGTCGCGGTGAGCAGCGCGACCGCCAGCAGCGCCCAACTGGCGGCGGGGATCCGCGCCCACACGGCGAGCAACAGCGCGCTTCCCTGGCACACCCCCGCCGCCACGAGCGCGATCCACGGCGGCAGGACGCCGGTCGTCAGCTCGCCGCTGCCGCCGGTGAGCAGCGTCCGGCGCGTGTTGATGCGGTCGGTGGGCATGTCCCAGTAGTCGTTGGTGTACGACACGCTGAGCTGGACCAGCAGCTCGATCGCCAACCCGGCCACCAGCAGCCGCACGTCGAGGTCGGAGCGCACGCGCCGCGCCGCCGCCACGCCGACCAGGTAGGTAAGTGCCGGCATCGGCAGGAAGTACACGCGGCTGAGGCGGATGAATGCGGCGATGCGTCGCATGGGAAGCTCCAGAAGCAGCAATGAGGCAGCAAAGTACGGCTCCCCTTCCCTCCGCTTGCGTGGGGTTGGGGGCAGGGCCCGGGGGATGGGGGGCTTAGCGGAAAAGACAGGCGGGCGGAGCAAGCTCCGCCCCTACACGGAGCGCGCCACCACTCCCTATTCCCCACTCCCGCTCTTAGCTGCCCGGCCAGTTTTAGGCTACACTAAAGATAGCACCGTTCAGCCCAGCCCGCAGGAGCGCTCGTGAGTAATCAGCCCGAACCCCGCGAAACCTACAGCGAAGCGATTGAAGACTTCCTGAAGGCCGTCTATCTGCTCCAGCAGGAGCATGACCGCGTTCAGACCTCGACGCTGGCGGACGCCCTGTCCATCACCGCGCCCTCGACCACCGAGATGGCGAAGAAGCTGGCGCGCGCGAAGCTCGTCTCGCACGAGCCCTATCGCGGCATCCGCCTGACCCCCGCAGGCGAGCGGATCGCGCTGGAAATCGTGCGCCATCACCGGCTGATCGAGTTGTTCCTGGTGGAAGCGCTCGGCTTTGGGTGGGACGAGGTGCACGACGAGGCGGAGCGGCTTGAGCACGCCATGTCCGACCGGCTGGCGGAGCGTATCGCGGAATACCTGGGCGACCCGCACTTCGACCCGCACGGCGACCCCATCCCCAGCCCGGAAGGCGACGTGCATGAACTGGAGCTCACCCCCCTTTCCGAGTGGCCGCTAGAGACGCCCGGCGTGGTGACCCGGCTGCTCAACCAGGCGCCCGACCTGCTGCGCTACCTCAGCGAGAAAGGGCTGACGCTCGGCGCCGAGGTCAAGGTGATCCGCCGGGACCCGTTCGAGGGGCCGGTGACGCTACGGATCGGGGGCGTGGAACAGGCGATCAGCCCGCACGTCGCGCGATACGTGTTGCTGGCGGAGAGCAGCGGTTAGCCGTTAGCGGTTAGCGATTAGCCAAAAGCGAAAAGCTGCAGGAACAGGCTCGTCTTCGCTGCTTCTAGCTGCATTCCGCTACAATCTGTACCATCCACCGGCGGCTGGCGATTGCAGGCGTTCGCGCCGAGCTCACCCATTCCGGCGCAAACACAACAGACTACAAGGAGAAACGCAGCATGAGCCAGGTCGCAAAAGTGATACAGCTTGTCGGATCGTCCGAAATCTCGTGGCAGGATGCGGTCGAGGTGGCGGTGCGCGAAGCAGCGAAGACCATCCGTCACATCAGCGGCGTCGATGTCGTCAGCATGACCGCGGACGTCGAGGGTGATCGCGTTACGCAGTGGCGGGTCACCGTACGGATCGCGTTCGCCATCGAGTCGGAGCGTCCACCGATGTAGCGGCGCCATGACCGCGGCACGGGCTAAATTCCACGTGTGACGTAGGGGCGAAGCAAGCTCCGCCCGCTGTAATCGAAGGGGATAAAAACGGGCGCAGCAAGCTGCGCCCCTACCTTGTGCCACGAGCGAGGTTTGGCGGGCTGATGAATTACCGGCGCCGCCTGTCACGCGACGCGGCGAGCGTGCATCACTTCCATCGGCGCTACTGGACGCACCTGTTCCGATTCCACGGTGATCACGTCGAGGGTTTGTCCGTCCAGCGTGAAGAACTCGACCTCGTATGCCTCACCGGTCCCGTAAATATGCACCACCGTGCCGACATCTCCTGCTTTGAGACGATGATCAGGGAGATCGACCGTCAACACCACGCGTTCATGTTCGTTGATCATATCGCTCACCTCTTGACCGGGTAGGCGGTAACCAACCGGGCGCCCACCGTCCCTGCTTCGATGATCCAAACTGTGCGGACTAATGGATTTCGCCCATTGGGCGTGAACAACCGGCCTTCGATCACGTATTTCGTCCCGTGCCGCGTCGAAGTTGTTTGCATGACTTCGTATGTTGCGGCATGGTTCAGTAGGGCTTGCGCCAACTGCTCCCATTGTGCCACGGAAAACCCGAATCGGGTGAAGAAAGCTGCCTTCTCACGGCCATCGGGATGGGTTTCGGAGAGCAGGTATTCCTTGATTTTAGCTTCAGACACCCGTGCCTGATCGATATTCGGGATTTTCATTGGCCTTTCCCGGTCACGTACAGGAGCCGGTACGCTGCACCGAGCATCTGACAGTCAGTAACCCCGCTGCACTTCAATTGTAAGGCAGAATCACCGTCCCCGGTGCAGCGGCGCAGGGGATAAAAACGGGCGCAGCTTGCTGCGCCCTACAGTGAACCTCACCCCTTAGCTCCCGGCCCTTCCCAGGGTTGAGGTTTAGCGTTCTGGCGAAATATCGGCGCCGCACATGCCGCTACGCCGTGCGCCGCTTGCCCGTCCGGGGAGCGCCGCTTCGGGCGTCGCGCAGCCGCACGATCGCGTGCCAGCCGTCCGCCGCGTGCAGCGCCAGCACCAGGATCATCAGCATGGCGGACGTCAAACACCACGCGCACGTCGCACCGATCACGAACGGCTCCAGAAACGTCAGGTAGAGCGAGAACGCCGTTCCGAACAGCGCGAATCCGAGTAGCGCCGCCCTGCCCCAATCGGCGGTGCGCTCGTTCGCGCTGCGGCTGAATCCCCACGCCGACAGGATGCACAGATAACCGATCACACCCAGCACGCCGATCGGCAGCACGCCAAACAGCGAGGCGTAGTCGCTCTGCTGGACGGCGTTACAGTCGCCCACCGCCCCGCAGACCGCTTCGTCGGCGGTAACCTCGACATACGCCAGGTATCCGGCCACGATCAGCCCCAGGACTGCGATCGCGGGCAACAGCCATGCGGGATACGCGATCCCCGCCTGGCGCGGCGTCTGCGGCGCGCGGGCGATCCCGGCGATCACCCCGATCAGGCCGAGCGTCACCAACGCGGCAAGCACGTTCGGCAGCGCGAAAGAGCTGCCTTCCAGCGCAAGCGTCCCGGCGATCCCGGCGGAGACGACCGCCAGCGCCAGCAACACCGCACGCCCCGGCTGGATGATCTGCGGCGCGCGACGCTTCGAGCCGGACAGCACCCGCGCGCCCGACACGACCTGCACGCCGAGCCCGGCCGCCAGCACGCCCAGCACGCCGACCGCCAGCCCGTTCCCGGCCGGATCCTGCTGGAAGCGGTCTTGCCAGGTGGTTTCGGTGTAGGAAACGGTAATCCACGGCAGGCGCTTCGCGGTGGCCTCGTCCGTCGCCTGCTCGTAAGCCTCGCGCAGCCCCTCGATGGCCGGAAGGCCCACCCCGCCCGAGGCGAGTCCGCTCTCGATCAAGCCGGGCAGGCGAGCGGGAATGTCCCCACTGCCGAGCATCACCGTCTCGCCGACGATCATGGCGGGCACGCTGCCGCACCGCCCGCCGGGGAACTCCAGCACGTCGCACGCCGCGTAATACAGCATGGCGCCGCCCTGTATCGAGACGTCGATATACACCACCTTGAACTGGTCCCCGTACTGGTCCAGCAGCGGCGGCAGGACGTTGTCCATCACCTCATGGCAATGCGGGCAGGTCGGCGAGAAAAACAGCACGGCGTAGACGACCGGTTCTGCGTCCTGGGCGCGCACCTGCCCCACGCCTGTAAGCGCCAGTATCAAAATCAACCCTAACAGAAAGGTCATTCGTCGCATAATGGCCTATCCTCCTCGACCTTAGTGTACAGCGGAGCAGGACGCGCGGGCAGCGAAGGGCAGCAGGAAAATGACTGTAAATCGGCTAGGAACCTCACCCCTGGCCCCCTCTCCGTAAACGGAGAGGGAAACGAGAGGAAAAAACTGCGGGCGGAGCTTGCTCCGCCCCTACTCGCAACAGTCGGGGAATGGTGATCGCCCCGGCGCTTTTCTTCCTTCCCTCCTTGTGGGGGCAGGAATGCCGAGCGAAGCTCGGAAGGATGGGGG
>CBINGT010000238.1:0-5966 GCA_966250245.1 uncultured Anaerolineae bacterium | reverse complement strand
GGACGGACCCTCATGCCGGTAACCCTTGAGGCTATTGCCAAAGCGGCCGGTTATTCGGTTTCGACGGTGTCGCGTGCGCTCACCAACCCCGATTACCCGGTCAACCCTGAAACACGCCAGCATATTCAGGATGTGGCGCGCGCGATGGGCTACAAGCCCAACATGGCTGCCCGCAGCCTTCGCACTGACCAGACCAACACCATCGGCATCATCGCCGACGACATCCTCAGCCCGTTCGTCCCGCCGATCATTCGCGGCATTCAGGACTATCTCAAGCAGTTCGATTTCCTGAGCCTGATCGTGAACTCCGATTGGGATCCGGAGATCGAGCAGGACGCGATCAACGCGCTCGTGAGCCGCCCGGTGGACGGGATTATCTTCGTCGAGTCGTCGCACCTGGCAGAGAACGAGAGCCTGCGCCAGTCTGGCAAGCCGTACATCTTCGCGCATCGCCTGTTTGGCAAGACGGTGCACAACTCCGTTGTGCCCGACGATTTCTACGGTGGTCGTCTGGCGGTGCAGCACCTCGCCAGCCTGGGGCACCGGCGGATCGCGATCATCAACGGGCGTGAGGGCTGGCACTCAGCCGAGCGGCGCTACGAGGGCTATCAGGCCGAGTTGGCCGCCCAGGGGATTGAGTTTGATCCCGCGCTGGTGGAACGTGGCGATTGGGAATACGAAGGCGGCTACGACGCAGCCCGGCGCCTTCTGTCGCAGAAGCCTGCGCCGACCGCGATCTTCGCCGCGAACGACCTGATGGCGCTGGGCGCGATTGGCGCGATTCAGGACGCAGGGTTGAGCGTGCCGGACGATGTGGCGGTGGTCGGTTACGACAATCGCGAGTTCAGCCGGGTTGTCCGCCCGCGTATCACGACGGTCAGCATGCCGGTGTACGAAATGGGGCGGACGGCGGCCGAGCTTTTGCTGCGGCAGATCACGGAAGGCCACGCGCCGGTAGACGAGATCAAACTGAAGGGACAGCTTTTCATCCGAGAAACGTGCGGTGCCGACGTCTCGCTGCGGACGCCCGAGGAGCCGGATATCGCGACTACCTCGCGGCGCGTGCTGTTGCACAAAGACCCGGACAGCTAGGTCCATGATCTGGGCGCGGACGTGCTCGCGCGGGCGCCCGCAACGTTGTCTCAAACGGCAGGCGGAGCTACTCAGGAAGGAGGAGGGTTCACGGACACAACCTCAGCAAGGGCGAGGATCGCTCGCGTCATTCATTTGCACGCGATCTGATGCGAGACTGTCCGGTTAGATGTTTTGTTGGCTGAGAGCCTCGCTCTCTTCGCGCCGCAGAATTAGTGCTCTGAATGGATTTCTAAGGAGAGGAAAATGTCTAGTCCCAAGATCACGCGCCGCGACTTTATCCGCAAGGCGGGCGCCGCTGCCGCCGGTGCTGCGCTCGCTGCGAAGGCGCCGGGCCTCGCCTCGGCGGCCGTTAGCTCCAAGCCATTTGGCATGCCCTACATCAAGCGCCAGCGCACCGTCCGCGTCGCGGTCGGCGGCTGGGCCGAGGAGAGCATGCGCAACCTGCTGGAGCAGTCTGACTTCACCCAGCAGACCGGGATCAACGTCGAAATCGTGATCCGCTCGGACGTCAAGGAAACCGAGCTGACGAAGATCGTCGGCGCGGTGCAGGCGAACACCAGCCCCTACGACGTGATCGACTTCGAGGACGAGCTGACCACCACCCTCTCGCAGGCCAACTACGTGATCGGCCTGGACGACATCATCCCCGATGAGATGTGGGAAGACTTCTCGCCGGAAATGGTCGCCTATAGCGACGTGTGGAGCAAGTACAACGGCGAGACGTTCCGCATCATCCACAACTGGGAGATGCCGATCTGGTGGTATCGCAAGGACTGGTTTGACGAGCGCGGCGTCGCAGTTCCGACCACCTGGGAAGAAGTCGCCGCGATGGGCGAGGTCTTCACCGACGAGGAAAATGGCGTCTGGGCGACCGAGGACGGGCTGATCAAGGGCGCCTTCCTGAACGTGTACCTGGCGTGGATCACGCTCCAGGCGGGCGGCAACCCCTTCGAAGTGGGCGATGAGTATCGCACAGCGCTCCAGTACATCTACGACCTGATGCACACGCACAAGACGCTGAACCCCGCCTCTCTGCAGAAGGACTACAACCAGCAGAACGGCGACTACCTGGCGGACAAGGTTGCCTTCATGCGCCAGTGGCCGTTCTTCGGCGATGTCGCCCGCAGTGAGGAAAACGCTGAATGGTTTAGCGAAGACAAGGTCGCGATCGGCCTGCCGCCGGTTGGACCGGGCGGCCCGTCCGGCTCGACCTATCCGGCTGCGTGGGGCTTCGGCATCATCCGCACCTCACCGAACATCGAAGAGGCGAAGGAACTGGTGAGCTGGCTGGCGACCAACGAAGCGGCGGTCGCGGCGATGAAGGCGGGCTTCTGGTTCCTGAACGCGCGCAAGTCCGTCCTGGCGGAAGCCCCGAAGGACAACTGGCTGGTGCAGCAGATCCAGATGTACACCGACGCGGGCGTGATCGGCGTGCGGCCGCACCATCCGCGCTTCGTGGAAGCTCTGACGATTCTGGAAGACAACGCCTCGGCGTACCTGACCAATCAGGTGAGCCTGGACGACGCGCTCGAGCAGACCCGGGCGCAGTTGGAAGATCTTGAATAATCGGCGCAGCGAGCGCGGCTGCCTGGACTGGCTACGGCCGGTCCAGGCAGGTTTTTCTCGGCGCGCGCTGACCGGCCGGATCAGAGCGAAAGGCGTTGCACGCACATGACTTCGACAGCCAAAACCCTTGAGGATGCGCGACCGAAGCTTACCATCAGTTGGCCGTCGCGGTCGACGCGCCGCCGCTATGGGTTGTTCGCGCTGCTTGTAGCCCCGGCGCTCCTGCTGCGGTTTGGCACGGCGATCTACCCGATCATTCAGACGATCCTCTACAGCTTTCGAGATTTCAGCCTGCTGCGCGGCACGGATGAGTTCGTCGGGCTGGAGAATTATTACGCGCTCTCCTCGAACTTCGGCGTGCGCAGCGCGGTCTCCTTCACGGTCCTCTACGTGGTTGCGTCGACCATTTTGGAGCTGATCCTCGGGCTGCTGATCGCGCAGCTTCTTAACGCGAACTTCAAGGGGCGAACCTTTGCGCGGACGATCAACCTGATCCCCTGGGCGCTCCCGACGATCGTCGCGGGGTATATGTTCCGCTGGCTGCTCGACGAGCAGTTTGGGCTGATCCCGTACTGGGTGACGCGGATCACCGGCGATCCAATGGTCGTGTTCATCGACCCGGTCGGCTCGAAGATCGCTGTGATCCTCGCGCACGTCTGGAAGGACGCGCCCTTTATGGCGGTGGTGTTCCTGGCTGGTATGCAGGGGATCCCGCTCGACTTATATGAGGCGGCGAAGGTGGACGGCGCGAACGCATGGCAGCGTTTCTGGCGGATCACCATGCCACTGGTCACGTCGCTGGTCATCACGATGGGGCTGTTCCGCATTGTCTGGTCGCTGGCAAGTTTCGACCTGGTGATGGGCCTGACCAATGGCGGGCCGGGGGTGGCGACTTCGGTGCTGGCGCTGCAGATCTTCCGCGAGGGGATCCTGTTCTTTAAGTTCGGCTTTGCGTCGGCAATTAGCGTTCTGCTGCTGGTTCTGGTCGCGATAGTGGGCGCGATCGGGCTGGGGCTGTATCGCCGCTTCGACGTGTCGTATTGAGCGCGGGATGTAGAACTATGGCAACTCTAGCGACGAAGCAAGTACGCGCCCCGCGCGTCCGGTGGGGTTCCATCGGGACCTACGCTGCTTTCGCGGTCTTCTCCCTGGTCATATTGGTGCCGATTTACTGGATGGTGCGCTCGGCGTTTGCCGTCCAGTCCCAATTGACAAAGACGCCGCTGGTCTACCTGCCCAAGCCGACACTGACCAACTTCGAGATGCTGATCGACCAGGTGCCGTTCCTCGAGTACACGCGCAACTCGTTGCTGTTCTCGATTGGCACGACGACCGCCACGCTGGTCGTGAGCTTCCTGGCGGCGTATGCGTTCGCCCGGCTGCGCGTGCGCGGCAGTGGCGTGCTGTTGTGGCTGTTCCTGCTGACGATGGCGCTGCCCGACGTCGGGACGATTGTGCCGCTCTACCGGTTGCTGTCGCGCTTCAGCCTGCTCGACAGCCTGACCGGGCTGACGATTGTGCTGAGCAGCACGCTCACCCCGTTCACCGTCTGGGTGCTGGTGTCGTTCATCAAGCAGGTGCCCTACGAGATTGAAGAAGCAGCGATCATCGACGGCGCATCCTTGCCGCGCATCCTGTGGCGGATCGTGCTGCCGCTGACCGCGCCCGGCCTGGTGACGATGGCCGTGATCAACTTCATCAACGCCTGGAACAACCTGCTGTACCCGCTGTCGTTCTCGGTGACGCCCGCCTCGAAGACGCTCAGCGTGTCGATTACCGAGGTCTTCGCCGGATACTCGCCTTACGGGCGCCCATGGGAGCTGATCATGGCGGTTGGGGTGACGATGATGGTGCCAGTGACGCTGCTGATCCTGGTGTCGCAAAAGGCGATTGTGCGCGGGCTGACCGGCGGGGCACTGAAGTCGTAGCCTGGGCTGGACCGCAACGCGGACACTGGCTATTATGGCTGTATTGGTGGATGGGGCGTGCTTGGACGCTCTTTCGTGACTGGAGTCTTGTGATGTATCCCTTTGCGCTGACGACAACCGAGGCCCGTTCGCCACATGCCCGCTGGCATAGGCTGCCACTGGAGTCGGTGCGACTGACCGGCGGCTTCTGGGCGTCCCGGCAGGATATCAACCGGCGCGTGACGATCCCGCACGGGCTTGAGATGCTGGAGCGGGTAGGGACGCTCGACAACTTCCGCATCGCCGCCGGGCTGAAGGACGGCGAGTATCGCGGGAAGATGGTGTTCCTGGACTCGGACGTCTACAAGTGGCTGGAAGCGGTCGCCTACGAGCTTCAGGCGAACCCCGATCCCGCCTTGCAGCAGCAGGCAGACGAGGTGATCGATCTGGTCGCCGCCGCGCAGCAGCCGGACGGCTATCTGAACACGTATTACCAGTTGAAGGAGCCCGACGCGCGCTGGACCGACCTCGACTTTGGGCATGAGCTTTACTGCGCCGGGCACCTGTTCGAGGCGGCGGTGGCGTATGCCCGCGCGACCGGGACCAAGAAGCTGCTCGACGTTGCCACCCGCTTCGCCGATCTGCTGGTGGATGTGTTCGGCTCCGGCAAGAATCAGGGCACCTCCGGCCATGAGGAAGTCGAACTGGCGCTGGTCAAGTTGTATCGCGCGACGGGGAATGCGGCGTATCTCGACCTTGCCAAGACGTTCATCGACCGGCGCGGCAAGGGCGTGATGCGCGGCCTGGGATGGATGAAAGCCGAATACCACCAGGATCGCGTGCCCGTGCGCGAGCAAGACCGCGTCGAGGGGCATGCCGTCCGCGCGATGTATCTCAACGCAGGCGTGGCCGATCTCTACCTGGAGACGGGCGAAGAAGCATTGCTGCAATCCCTGGAGCGCCAGTGGCAGGACATGACGCGCGGCAAGCTGTTCCTGACCGGCGGGTTGGGCTCGCGCTACGAGGGTGAGGGGTTCGGCGACCCGTACGAGCTACCGTCCGACCAGTGCTATTGCGAGACGTGCGCCGCGATCGGCAGCGTGTTCTGGAACTGGCGGATGCTGCAAATCACCGGCGAGGCGCGCTTCGCGGATCTGATCGAGCGCGCGCTTTACAATGGCGTGCTGAGCGGCGTTTCGCTGGACGAAGAGATGGTTTCGCTCACGAAGTACCAACGCGCGTACGAGGCCGCCGGCAAGGTGCTGTCCACGGTGGACGAGCTGATGCAAGACCTCATCAACCGAGTCGGTCGATGAGAGTCACCGAAGGCATGCGCTACTCGCAGGTTCTCTCGAACCTGGCCAACGTCAACTCCCAGCACGCGGAGGCGGCGCACGC
>CBINGT010000237.1:0-5989 GCA_966250245.1 uncultured Anaerolineae bacterium | reverse complement strand
AGTTGCTGTCGATCTACCAAAAACTGGAAGACCCGCAGGGCAAGCTGCCCGACCAGGACGTGAACAGAGACCTCTTCGTTCTGTTCTACATCGTGCACGAGAACACCAAATTGCTGGCGCCGGTGAACCCACGATCGAGCGCGCCGAAAAAGTCTTCGATCGCGCCGAGCAGCGCGCGCGGGCTGGTGTCCGCCGCCTTGATGTTTGTCTCGCCGGTCGCGCGAAAGACGACCTCTTTCGCCACCAACGGACTGAAACCGAGCACTTGCTTCGTCAGAAGCTGGCGCGTCTGCTCGCCCGGCGCGCTGTCGAGCAGATCGCCGAGCAACGTCAGGGTGAGCGCTTGCGGCTCGCGCTTGAGCTTTTGCGGGGGTGGCGGCTCGTAGGGATGGCCCGGCAGGCTGACGCGGACGCGGTTTTCTTCCGGCCCGACGCGCCGCACGCAGTCCGCGATCACCCCATCGGCCCGCACAAGCAACAGATTCGCGCGGCGCTCCATCGGCTCGACAATCAACGAGAAGACGCCTTCCGGCCCGTCGAGATCGAAGAAGATCAGCCGCTCCCATGCGGGCTGGCGCACGGTGTCGATCCGCGCGCCTTCGGCGTAGCGGCGCAGAAGCAGCCCCAGCGGCGACGGTTTCGGCACGCCCCGGCGTAGCTTTTCGGCGGAGAGCAGCACGCGCGGATATTGCTGGTTCGCGCTGAGCAGCAGATAGTGCCGCTCCCGGTGGGCGTAGACTTCCAATCCGAAGCTCTCGGCGTCTATCTGGACCGAGTCTTGAATCCGCCCGCCGCCCAGCCGGTCGCTGAGCTCCGCGACCAGCGCGCCGATCGTCACCGCGTCAAAGTACATCGCCCTCATCCTTCCCACGCTACGGAGGCCGCTTTTTCGCCGTATCCGTAGCCCAAAGGTCGATTAGTCAAGATAGAATTGTGATGCTACAATGCGATCTAAGCCGTTAGCTGTTAGCAGAGCGTCTGGCGACAAAGCCGAGTCTGCCTCACCAAACATCCACTATCGCCGAGAGGGCCGGTTTTCGTTCCTGCTAATCGCTAACCGCTCAGAGCTTAGCTGCACCGGAACAGCGCACGAGAAGCCACCAGGATGCGCATCGCCATCGGCTCGACCAACCCGGTTAAGTGTAGCGCAAGCCGCGCCGTTTTGTCGCGCGTGTACCCGGACGCCGAGTTCGTCTGCTTCGACGTGCCGTCGGGCGTGCCCGCCCAGCCATGGGGCGACCTCGAGGCGCGGACCGGAGCGCTCAACCGGGCGCGCGCCGCGCTGGCTGCCGGAGACGCCGATCTCGGCGTGGGCCTGGAAGGTGGCGTGCAAGAGAGCGAGTTCGGCCTGTTGACGACCGCCTGGTGCGTGCTGGTCGATCGCACTGGGCGTATCGGCGTCGGCGGGAACTCGTGCACGCTGCTGCCGGAAGCAGTCGCCCATCGCGTCCGCCTGGGGGAAGAACTTGGCGCGGCAATGGACCGCCTGGTTCAGCAAGAAGGCACCAAGCACCGAAACGGCGCGATCGGCATCCTCACCAACGGCCTCGAAACGCGCCAGAGCGCTTATGAAACGATTCTCCGGCTGGCGCTGGCCCCATTCCAGAATCCAGCCTGGTATCCGGTTCCGTCCGGGCAGAGCGACGACGCACTCCACAACACGGGGGGAGAACGATGAGACGAGAGCTGTCAGCGATCCGGTGGTTTGCCCTGGTTCTGATCCTGGCGCTGGCCATCAGCGCCTGCACGGAGCGGGAAGCAACGCTCGACACGGGGCCAGTGGTTCGCCTGCGCACCGGCGGCGAGACGTATTCCGAGTCCGTTTATAGCTATTGCTGGCCTCAGTCCGACGAGAACGTGGCGTGCGATGTGGACCTTTCGGCCCGCGCCCAGCCAGCGCAACTCATTCAGGTCGCACCGGGTGAGCCGCTTGAGGTCGATCTCTCGGCCGATGATCCGCAGCCGGAGTCGATTACCGTGACGCTGCTCGACGGGCCTGGCGGGCAGACCGAGCTTGCCGCAACCGGCGAAACCGTCGCCTACACTGCGCCAACCGAGCCGGGGCAATATCGCGTGCAGGTCGACGTGCAATATGCCGACGTGAACGGCAGCGAGGCGTATGTCTCGTATGTGTTCGGACTGGACGTGGCAGGTGAAGCCGTTGCCGCCGCGCCGACTGAAGCGGCGGAAGAAGCCACTGAGGAAGCGACCGCCGAGCCGACCGAGGCCGTCACGGAAGAACCCACCGAGGAACCAACCGCCGAACCAACGGTTGAGCCAACCGTCGAGCCGACTGCTGCGCCAACCGAAACGCCCACGCCCCTCCCCTCGCCCACAGCCGCTCCGACTCTGACGCCTGTGCCGACCGAAGAACCGACTGAGGAAGCAACCGAAGAAGCAACCGAGGAGCTATCCGCAGAAGCGACGGAAGAGGCGACCGAAGAGTCTGACGAGCCCGAGCCGACTCAGGAATCGCGGAGCGCCGGGATCGCGCAGGTGACGGAAGAGCCGACCGAGGAAGCGATTGAGGACGAAACTGACGAGCCAGTCGTAACGCCCACTGCGCGCGCAACTGTCCGGCCGACTGCAACCGCGCGCCCCACGGACGAGCCGACCGAGGAACTAACTGCCGCCGAGACAGACGAGGCTGAGCCGACCGAAGAAGCCGGCGAAGAGCCGACCGCTGAGGTCGAGGCGGC
The DNA here is from genome assembly GCA_966250245.1 of uncultured Anaerolineae bacterium. Classification (GTDB taxonomy): domain Bacteria; phylum Chloroflexota; class Anaerolineae; order Aggregatilineales; family Aggregatilineaceae; genus DYGX01. The sequence continues at coordinate 3,290 of CBINGT010000237.1, read as the reverse complement.
TGATGAGCCAACTGAGGAACCGACTCGGGAGACGCGTGTAACGCCGACCCTCGCCGCAACCGACGAGCCGGAAGACACGGTCGAGCCTGAGGAAACACGTGAAGAAACGCCCGAAGCCACCGCTGAGGATACGGAAGAACTCGGCAGCGTGGCGCTGGTCGGAAACGTGCGCATCGTCGAGGACCGCCTCACCGTCCCGCTGACGGATGCTGAGGTTACGTTCACGTATACCCCGGCGGACGATCCGTCGAACACCGCCACTTTCGAGACGACTACCGACGAAACCGGCCGGTTCGCGTTCGACCCGATCGAGCTGGACGAGGACGACACGATTCTCCTGACGATCAGCGCGCCCGGCTACGCGACGCAGGAAATCGAACTGAGCGGTGCGGACGCCTATGCGTTGCCGGTGATCAACCTGATCCTGCTGCCGCTCGCCGCGCCCACGCCCGAGCCAACCGCCGTCCCGACGGCGACGCCCGTCCCGCCGGAGCCAACCAGCACGCCGCCAGCCCCCGAGCCGGTGACCACCTACCCCAGCGGCGCGCCGATCCTCACGCTGGCCTATGCGGGCCGCGCGTACGAGCCGCTCGGCTACCAGTTGTGCCAGCCGGACAGCGAAGGCGCGCTGACCGACTGCATTCAGGAGCCGACGGGCACCGCCGTCCAGCGCCGCCTCTCGCTGATGCGCGGGGCTGCGGCGCAGCTTCTGATCGCCGGGGATCGCCCGGTGGACGTCCGGATTGAGTACCTGACGGACACCGGCATCCAGACCGGCCAGCCCGAGCAGCGCCTCGGCGACAACATCATCCTGTTCACCGTAACGCCAGAGCCGGGCCCCTACATCATGTCCGTGCGCGTGCTCTGGGACGACATGCAGGTGACGTACTACTTCCGCGTCGCGATCACCGGCTGACGCACCGGAAAAAACACTCACTGTGCTGTATGAAGCGGTGGCGCCCGTTGGTGGGTAGTTCACCGCTTCCATGTTAGAATCGGTAAGGGAGGCTCTATGAGCACAACAACAGCAGACCCGGCCCCGGTTCGGAGGCACAAGCGCGACGTCCGGTGGAAAATCGTCGCTCCGGTGGTCATCTCAGCCATCATCGTGCTCGCAATCGGGGTGGTGCTGATCGTCGCGGTCGCGACCGGCTCGCTGGTCTTCAAGCAGGTGACGGTCGTGAGCTTGTGCCTGGGCATCCCGTTCATCTTGGTACCGCTGGCCCTGCTGTGCGTTGTGCCATACCTTCTTGTAGCCGTGCTGGCGATTGGCGTAGGAAAGGCGTATGGAGTCACCCGTCCGGTCATCCGGTCCGCGCGCCACTTCACCGAGCGCGTGACCGCGCGCACCCACCGGACTATGCCACGCCTCGCCCGCCCGCTGATCGCCTTGAACCAACGCCTATCCCGGTGGGAACATACGCTGATGGGTTGGCAACGTTCGTCACTAGGAGCAGGAAAGGACCAGTCTCATGAGTGAAGCATCCAGAACTCAGCAAGGGACGCAGCAAGGCGATCAGCAACGCAGCGGCTTAGAAGAGCAGATGGACAGTCTGCTTGAAATGTTTGAAGAGCAGGAAGCGCAGGTGTGGGCATATGCTTTTGGCGCGATCATCGCCGTGCTGATTGGACTCATCGTCGCCTACTACGCCGCCCAATCGATGCGCGAGAGCCGTAAGAGCACGTTTGAGCGCCTGCGCGACTCCGTACGCGAAGGACTGGGGATATGACGGATCGACTTCCGAGCTTGCCCGAAACCAGTATTCGAACCCGCGCGCTGGTGATCGGCGGAGTGCTGGGCCTCGTCGTTGGGCTTCTGGCTGCCCAGCTTTATGCCCGCGCCGCGGAAGAAAACGGCCAGGAATCGCCGAAAATTGGCACGATGGACATTCTGCGCCTGACCATCGCGCTTGTCGCCATTGTCCGGCAGATTACGGAAATGGCGTCTCAGGACAACAAGTAGCCGGACCCTGCCTTCCCGGTGCCCGATGAAAGCGCATGATCCCGCCGGTGACTCCGCGGCCCCCGAGTCCGGCGATCATGCGCGTTTGCGCGCCATGCCCCTGACCGATCGCTCCACGCTGCGCCGCCTCGCGTCACGCTATTTACCGAGGCTGGCGCGTCTCGGCGTGCTGGCGCTCGCGCTGATCAGCTTTGCCCCCGCCCCGCCGCGCGTGGTCCTCGGCCCGCCGCAGACCGTCGAAACGCATCATCCGGAGATCTGCGTCCACACACGCCTGACAGATGAGGTCGAGGAATGGAAGATTCAGCGCACGCTCGCGCTAGTGCGGGAGATGGGCGCGCCGACGATCGTCGAGTATTTCCCGTGGCCGTATGTCGATCGCGGCGAGGGACGCTATGATTGGACCCACTCCGACCGCATCATCCGCCACGCCGAAAATCAGGGACTGCGCGTGATCGCGCGGCTAGGGCTGGTTCCCGCCTGGGCGCGTCCCCCAGCCGAGGAACGGGTCACCTCGCTCACCTATCTGACGGAAGACTATTTTGACGAGTTCGCGGCGTTCGTAGGCGCGTTCGTGGAACGCTATCGAGGGCGAGTTGAGGACGTGATTATCTGGAACGAGCCGAACCTCAGCCTGGAATGGGGCGGCCGCGCGCCCGACCCCGACGCCTACGCTGAGCTGCTACGCCAGTCGTACGCGGCGGCGCACGCCGCCAATCCGGACGTCCGCGTGCTGGGCGGCGCGCTTGCCCCCACGCTGGAAACCAGCGGCTCCGCCATGAGCGACCTCGCATTTCTGGAACGCTTATACGAACTGGGCGCGGCCGAGTGGTTCGACGCCCTCGCCGTGCATACATACGGGTTCACCGCGCCCGCCGATGATCCGCCCGATCCCGGCGTCGTAAACTTCCGGCGCGTCGAGTTGATCCGCGAGATCATGGTGCGGCATGGCGACGCGGACACGCCGATTGTGATCACCGAGAGCGGGTGGAGCGACGATCCGCGCTGGACGAACAGTGTCCGCCCCGGCCAGCGCATCGCCTACACGCTGGACGCGTTCGAGCAGGTCGCCGCGTGGCCCTGGGCCGAGGCCGCGTGCATCTGGAACTTCCGCATCCCGGTCGACCAGGCGAACCGGCGCGACGCGTATTTCGCGCTGGTGTCGTCTGATTTCACTCGCAAGCCCGTCTACGAGGCGCTCCAGGCGTATGCGCGCGGCTGGAACTCGCCGTACCTGCCATGAGCCGCCTCGGCACTGTCCGTCAATGGGCGCGGCGGCATCCGCGCTGGACAGTGGCGCTTACCGCAGGCATGGCGGCGCTGCTGG
>CBINGT010000236.1:0-6003 GCA_966250245.1 uncultured Anaerolineae bacterium | reverse complement strand
CACCGCGCAGGTCAACGGGCGCAAGCTCTACCTCAAGGGGTGGAACTGGGTGCCGATCGACGTGATGTACGGCGTGGAACGGCCGGAGAAGCTCGATCACCTGCTGGCGCTGGCTAAGCAGGCGCACGTCAACATTCTGCGCGGGTGGGGCGGCGGGCTGATCGAGAAGGAAGCGTTCTACGACCGCTGCGACCGGCTCGGCATCTTCGTCTGGCAAGAGTTCATCCAGTCCAGCTCCGGGCAGGACAACATCCCGGCGACCGATCCCGATTTCGTCGCGCTGATGGAGCGCGAGGCGCGGCAGATCGTCCCGCGACGGCGCAATCACCCGTCGCTGGCGATCTGGGGCGGCGGCAACGAACTGGCTGACGGGCCGAAGCCGCTTGACGACGATCATCCGGTTCTTGCGGCGCTGCGTGGTGTGGTCGAGGCGCTCGACCCGGGCCGCGCGTGGCTGCCGACCTCACCGACCGGGCGGACCTTCTCGAACGACCTGCGCGCCATCGAGGAAGACCCGCTCGGTCAGCATGACGTGCACGGCCCCTGGGAGCATCAGGGGCTGACTGCCCAGCAGACGCTCTACAACCGCGCGACGTCCCTGCTGCACAGCGAATTCGGCGCGGAAGGCATTACCCACCGCCGCACGCTGGTGCACACGATGGATAAGGCCGACCTGTGGCCAGTGACGCTCGACAACCCGGCCTGGTTCCATCGCGGCGCGTGGTGGGTCAAAGCCGAGCAGTGGCGCGAGTCGCTGGGCGAGGTGGACACGCTCGACAAGCTGATTCGCGGGACGCAGTACTTGCAGGCCGAAAGCGTGCGTTATGCGGTCGAGGCCAACCGCCGCCGCAAGTATCAGAACAGCGGCTCGCTGCCGTGGCAGTTCAATGAACCGTACCCGATGGCCGCCTGCACGTCTGCCGTGGACTACTATGGACGCCCCAAGCCGCTGTACTTTGCGGTGGCGCGGGCGTATGCGCCGGTGCTGGTTGCTGCGCGCTTCGACACGCAGACGTGGGCGGGTCGCGCCGAGTTCGAGGCAGCGCCGTGGTGTGCCAACTCGACGCTGGATGCGCTCGAAGGCACGCTGCGCGCGCGGCTGGTTGGGCTGGACGGGACGGTTCACGCGGCGTGGGAGCATCCGGTTTCGCTGGCGCCAAACGCGGTCACGCCCGGCCCGGCGCTGCGTCATGCGCTGGATGGCGTGGCGGATGTGTTCCTGCTCGATCTGGCGCTCAACCTGGCGGGAGCGGAGCCAGTCGCCCGGCGCTATCTGTTCACGCGCCAGCCGACGCTGCATGCCGCGCTGTACGCGCCCGAAGCCGCGCCGCGCTTCGTCGTGGAGCCGGGCGTGGACGCGTGGCGAATCGAAGCGTCCAACCCCGGCGGGCAGACGGCGCTGTTCGTCTGGCTCGAAGACGCGCGCTCCCCCGATGCGCCGGGCTACGCGCGATTTGACGATAACTTCTTCTGCCTGCTGCCGGGTGAGGCGCGGACCGTCACCGTGACGTGGCAGGGCGTCCCCCCGGCTGAGCGCGCGATCGCCGCCAGCGGGTGGAATTTTGGCGAGCGGGTTTTGCGAGGTGAGCACGAGGGACGATGATGGCGGATAGTGATAGCGTGCGGGCTGAGCTTCAGCGGGCGGGGCGCCTGCTGCTTGAGCGCGATCTGACGTGGGGCAACGCCGGGAACCTGAGCGCGCGGACCGGGCCGGACACGTTTCTGATCACGGCCAGCGGATCGCGCCTGGGCGAGCTGGCGGACGATCATTTTGTCGAGTGCCGGGTGAGCGATGGCGTGCCGCTGACATCGGGCCGCAAGCCGTCCAAAGAGGTCCCGATGCACCGCGCGGTCTACATGCAGCGCCCCGATGCCGCCGTGATCCTGCACGCCGAGCCACTGCACAGCACGCTGATCGCCTGCACAGAGCTCGAAATCCCGAACAATCTGTTCATTTCCGCGATGTACTACCTTGAGCGGGTCGAGCGCGTGCCTTACCGGCATCCCGGCCCTGCGCTGGGCGAGGCCGTGCAGGAGCACGCTCGCGCGGCGAACGTTCTGCTGCTTGAGAATCATGGCGTGCTGGTCTACGACACGAGCGTCAGCGAGGCGTTAATGGCGCTGGAAACGCTGGAGATCGCGTGCCGGATGATGCTGCTCGCGCGTGGGGCCGGGCTGACGCTGCGCGGCCTACCGCCGGAAACCGTCGCCGACTTTCTCGAAAACGCCGGGTACAAGCCGCGCAGGGAGTGGCCGTCAGCATGATCATGGGCGTCGTCGCGGACGACATCACCGGCTCCAACGACATCGGGATCATGTTCGCCAAGGCGGGACTGCTGGCGCACGTCTACGCCTTTCCGGGCGCGGAGTCGCTCGCCGCGCCGGGCGTTGAGGCGCCAGATATCACGATCCTCGACACGAACTCGCGCCTGGATCCGCCAGATGTGGCGTATGACAAGGTTTTCGCCGCGACGCGCGCGCTGATGGCGGCGGGCTGCACCCGCTTCCACAACAAGACCTGCTCCGTTTTTCGCGGGAACATTGGCGTGGAGTTCGACGCGATGCTCGACGCGCTGGGGCAGGAGTTCGCGGTCGTGGTGCTCGGTTTCCCGAAGAACGGCCGCCAGACGATTGACGGTATCCATTACGTGCGCGGCGTGAAGCTCGAAGAGTCCGAGTTCCGCAACGATCCGGCGCATCCCATGCGACGCTCGAATCTGGTCGAGATCTTGCAGTCGCAGACGCGGCGGACGGTCGGATTGATCGATCACCAGGTCGTGGCGCAGGGCGAGGATGCGCTGCGCGAGGCAATCGAGGCGGCACGCGAGCGTTGGAATTACGTGATCGTGGACGTGGTCGATCAGGATGCGCTGAAGACCATCGCCTGCGCGGTGCGCGACTGCCCCGTGCTGTGCGGCAGTTCTGCGATCGCCGAAGAACTCCCGGCGGCGTGGGGCGTGCAACCGTCCGAGCGCGCCGAAACGCTGCCGCCGCCCGTCGAGGGGTTGGGCGTGCTGTGTGCGGCGGGGAGCCTGATGCCTCAAACGGCTGCACAGATCGAGCATTTGCGGGCGCGTGGTGTTCCCGCCTTCGAGCTGGATCCGCGCGGGCTGTTCGAGCCGGACACCCGCGAGCAGACGGTCCGTGAGCTAACCGAGCGCCTGACGCACGCGTTACGCTCCGGCCAGGATGCGCTGCTGCACACCGCCCGCGCGCCGGAAACGGTCGCGGCCGTGCGAGCCGAGGGCGCGCGGCGCGGGCTGTCTGAGATGGGGAGCGCGCGCCAGGTGTCCGAAGCGCTGGCGGAGATCGTCGCGCGCGTGATCGAGCAAACCAGCCTCAACCGGCTGCTGGTCGCGGGCGGCGAGACCTCAAACGCCGTGGCGCGGCGGCTGGGGATTCGGGGCCTGCGAATCTGGCAGGAGATCCAGCCGGGTTTGCCATCGTGCCTGACGCTCGGCGAGCAGCCGCTACTCCTCGTCCTCAAATCCGGTAGCTTCGGCAGCCCGGAATTCTTCGGGCAGGCGCTCGATCACCTCAAGTCACGCTAAATCACAGTCCCAGTTAGCGTTTAATCCAGTACGGAAAACCCGACTTGGCGCTGACCGGAAAGCCTCACCCCTGGGGTGAGGTTCCGCGCGCCAGGGCAAGCTGCCCTGGTGGTTGCGAATCGCTGATTGCCGAGCCGCGTGGTGTGATATTTCAAACCAAACCGGATTGATCGAGTCACAAGGATCTGTATTTGCGGCTACCGACGCGCAGCCTTACTTGCCCATCGCAGCACGTTCCGGTGACCATCTCATTCACTGATTTTCCCTGGTAACGGCAATCGTATCTGTCGTGTATCGTATGCTTCCATTCGGCTGAGTTGGGGATCGGATCGATGACGCTTAGCTGGAATGACGCAATCGGCTTCCTCAGAGTGGGAGATTTTCAGCAAGCGGCCGCCAGCCTGGAACATGCGCGCCAGGAATGCGAGCGGCAGGGTGAAACCGTCCTGGCTGCCGCGATCAACGCGACGCAAAAGCTCTGCATGCTGTGTCTCGAGTGCTCCACCGCCACCTTCTACCACCAGCAGGCGCTTGCGGCTATGTCGAACCAGTTAGACAAGCTCAGCGCAGAACTGTTCGATCTGGTCGGCGCGCTGCAACAGATGGAGCTTCACCCGGCCGTCGAAGTGTATTCCGCCCCAACGCTCGCACAGGAGCCGCGCGCTATGCAACAGCAGTCGCTCTGGCAGCGGCTGTCGAACATCATGGCGCGCGAGCGGATCGTGGCCCATCCGTTCATGGTTCCGCCGCTGAAGACGAGCCCGCTGGTGATCAACTCGGACGATGGGCAGGCGTCGGCGGCGTTGGGCGTGTGCTGCTTCGGCCCGTTCCGCGTCTACCAGCACGATCAGCCGGTCAAAGAATGGATTAGCCGGAAAGGGACATCCATTTTCAAGTATCTGATCGCCCACCGCGACCGGCCGATTTCCAAAGAGGTGCTGATGGATCTGATCTGGCCGGACACGCCGCCCGAGGCCGCGCGCAACAATCTCAACGTCGCGATCTACGGGCTGCGCCAGTCGCTACGCCAGGCCGGGCTTGCGGAATCGACCATCCTCTACCAGGACGACTGCTACCTGATCAATCCGGAGCTGACGATCTGGGTGGATGTCGAAGCGTTCAGCGCGCACGTGGCGCAAGCGCAGGAACTTGAAGAGAGCGGGCAGCCGATCGCCGCCATGCAGGAGTACCGGCTGGCTGAGGCGCTGTACACTGGCGACTACCTTGAAGAAGATCGCTATGAGGACTGGCCGCGCGCCCGGCGCCAAAGCCTGAAGGAAACCTATATGACCGTGCTGGAACGGCTCTGCCAGAGTTATTACGTGCAGGGGGATTTCACCGCCTGCGTCGCCGAGGCGCACAAGATTTTGGCGGCGGACTCGTGCCGCGAGAGCGCGCACCGCTGGATCATGCAGTGCTATGCCCAGCAGGGGCAACGCTATCTCGCCATCCGCCAGTATCAGGACTGCATTGACGCGCTCGAAGACGAGCTAGGCGTTGAGCCTTCGCCCGAAACCACGCAGCTCTACCGCCAGATCCTCACTGGAGACTACATGCGCAGCGGCGCGCCGTTCCCCGCCGCTATGCCCGTGTAAGCTCAACATCCCCTCAGAAACTCGATTTCGACCGGCATGGCAGGCCCATGCCGGTTTTTTCGTGTTGTGTTTTTGTAAGAAAAAACAATTAACTTTCCCGTGATAAAGCTTCGTATTAAGAGAACCATATTTATTTCTTTTTGATTCATCAATTTGTATTGATAAAATCTAAGAATAGGTAGCAGGAGGAACGTATGTACGGCGAAGTTGTCTACCAACTGGGTAAGCGCTATGGCGAAGAACGCGAGCGCAACCCGGACATCGAATTCCCGTTCTTCTCAGGGCAGATCTCGGATCTAGTCGACCCGGTAACTCAAGCGCAGCTACCAGACCTTCAGGGCGAGTACGTGATCGCCTATAACGACGGCAAGGGGACCAGGCATCTGCTGCATGTGTACTTTGAGCAGGGGATGTTCGAGCTGGAAGGGATGCCGTCGGATATCGACGCGTTCAATATGTCATCCGAGGTGGGACAGTTCCTGGAGGATTAGAACTGTCCCACCTCGCGAGCCGAGGGAATGACGCCCAGCCACGACGCGATCACTCCCTCTTCTCTTTTTCTCCTGCAAGGCGGCGCGCCTTTGCAATGACCTGCTGAAGCTTGCCACTGTACGGTAAGGTAGGTGGCATGGTCGGCGCAGGCGGTTGCTGCGGCGCGGGCTGAGTGCGCGACATCGGCGGCATGGCGCTCGGCGATGGAATTGTCGGACGCTCGCCGGAAAGCTGCTGCGCTTTTGCGATGTGCCGCGCCAGGGCTTCGCTGTAGGAGACTTGCTCCACCGGAACTGGCACCGGCTGTTCGGCAGGCTGTGGCATCTGCGCCACAAGGCCCTGCATGCCGAGCTGCGCCACCAGCC
>CBINGT010000235.1:0-6021 GCA_966250245.1 uncultured Anaerolineae bacterium | reverse complement strand
GCGTGCGTCGTGATGAAGCGGCGGCGCGGTGGCACGGCGCTGCCCATCAGCATATCGAAGACACGGTCCGCCTCGGCAGCGTCCTCGATCGTCACTTGCAGCAGCGTGCGGTTGGCGGGATCCATCGTCGTCTCCCAAAGCTGCTCCGGGTTCATCTCGCCCAGACCCTTGTAACGCTGGATGGTTGCGCGCTCCGGGTTCGGGATCGACTTCAGGATCTTCTCGCGCCCCTCTTCCGAGTACGCATAGTACCGCTGCTTGCCGTTCTGGATCAGGTAGAGCGGCGGCTGCGCGATGTACAGGTGGCCGTTGGTGATCAGCGGCGTCATATAGCGGAAGAAGAACGTCAGCAGCAGCGTGCGGATGTGCGCCCCGTCGACGTCCGCATCGGTCATGATGATCACGCGGCCATAGCGCAGCCCGTCGAGGTTGAAGTCATCTCCGATGCCCACGCCCAGCGCCGAGATCATCGCCTTGACTTCGTTGTTGTCGAGCGTCTTGTTCAGGCGCGCGCGCTCGGTGTTGAGGATCTTCCCGCGCAGCGGCAGGATCGCCTGGAAATGCCGGTCGCGCCCCTGCTTGGCGGAGCCGCCCGCCGAGTCACCCTCGACGATGTACAGCTCCGACTTGGCAGGATCCTGCTCCGAGCAGTCCGCCAGCTTACCCGGCAGCGTCGTGTTTTCGAGCAGGTTCGCGCCACGACGCACCAGGTCGCGCGCCTTCTTCGCGGCGTCGCGCGCCCGCATCGAGGTCATGCACTGCTCCACAATGCGCCGCGCGTCACGCTGGTTAACTTCCAGGAACTCTGCGAACGCGTCCGACGTCACCTGCGAAACGGCGCCCTGCACTTCCGGGTTCATGAGCTTGACTTTGGTCTGGCTCTCGAACTGCGGCGACGGGTGCTTCACGCTGACGATCGCGGTCAGCCCTTCCAGCGTGTCGTTGCTCGAGAAGTTGGGATCCTTTTCCTTCAGCAGCCCGGCCTTGCGCGCGTAGTTGTTGATTGTGCGCGTGATCGCGGTACGCAGACCGGCCTGGTGCGTGCCGCCGTCGGGCGTGTGAATCGTGTTGGCGAAATAAAGCTCGGTGGTGGTAGCCGTATTGGTGTACTGGAACGCGACTTCCACGCCGAGCGTGAACGGCTTGCGACCATTGCCCTCAAACTCGATCTCGACTTCGCGGTCAAGATAAACCGGCTCGTGCAGGCTTTCGCGGTTGCGATTCAGATAGCGCACGAACGAGCGCAGCCCGCCCTCGAAATAGAACGACATCTGGTGGGGCAACGGCTTGACTCGCTCGTCGCGCAGCGTGATCATCACCCCGCGCGTGACGAACGCCATCTCGCGGAAGCGTTGCGCCAGCGTCGAGAAGTTGAAATTGACGTCTTCAAAAATCGTCGCGTCGGGCTTGAAGGTGATGCGCGTGCCGGTCGGCTCGTCCGCCTTCAGCTTGCGCACAACCTCGACTTCCGTCTGCGGAATGCCCCGCGCGTATTCCTGGCGGTACAGCTTCCCATCGCGGGCCACCTCGGCGACCATCCACTCCGACAGCGCGTTCACCGCCGACACGCCGACGCCGTGCAAACCGCCCGACACCTTGTACGCGCCGGAGTCGAACTTACCGCCCGCGTGCAGCGTCGTCATCACAACCTGCAGCGTCGAGACGCCCTTCTGCTTGTTGATGCCAACAGGGATGCCACCGCCGTTGTCCAACACGGAAACTGAGCCGTCTTCGTAAATGGTGATCTCAATGTGATCGCAGCGTCCGGCGAGCGCCTCGTCGATCGCATTGTCGACGACTTCGTAAATCAGGTGGTGCAGCGCACGAATATCCGTCCCGCCGACGTACATGCCCGGGCGCAGGCGTACCGCTTCTAGCCCTTCGAGTACGCGAATACTGTCTTCAGTCTGCCGACTTTTCTGTTCCGCCACGGCTTCCTCCCCGCGCTCCCTGCTATCGCCTTGCGCTCACTTCGCCGGTTTCACCCAATAGACGCCCTGGGTCACGCCGATCGGGTGCCAGACAACTGAGCGATAGCTCATGGATTATTACTACTCGACGTTGTAATGATTCCAGGTCTTTCAGAGGTCAAACCGGCCTTCACGCGGTGGCGTGTTGCAGGTCTGCGGCGCTCTATCCGAACGAATGTTCTCTTACCGGAATTATAATCGATCCGCGTGATTCCGGCCAATTTACGAGGCGTTATTATACCTCAAAATCCCCCTTTGAACAATGTCGCGTCGCTTGCCGGAAGCCGATCAGCGGGTACAATCGGAGCCATGACTCCAAACCCGATCATCGCCTTGCTGACCGACTTCGGGCTGGCGGATGCGTACGTTGGCACGATGAAAGGCGTCGTGCTGTCGATCTGCCCGTCCGCCCGGCTGGTGGACCTGACACACCACGTCCCGCCGCAGGATGTGCGCGCGGCGGCATACCTGCTCTCGACCGCCTTTCGCCACTTTCCGCCCGATACTATCTTCCTGATCGTGGTCGATCCTGGCGTGGGCACCGCACGCGAAGCGATCGCCGTGGAGACGGCGCACGGGATCTACGTCGCACCGAACAACGGCGTGCTGAGCTTCGTCCTGCCGCACGTTGAGGTCCGGCACGCGGTCGTGCTTGAGAATTCCCAGTACCAGCTGGCGAGCGTCAGCCGGACCTTCCACGGACGGGACGTCTTCGCTCCGGCGGCGGCGCACTTGGCGGCGGGCGTGCCGATCACCGACCTCGGCCCGGCCGTGCCGGAGTTGTTCAAGCTCGATCCGCCACGCCTGGACATCGGCGAGCGATCGGCCGCAGGCGAGGTGCTGTCGATCGATCACTTCGGCAACGTGATCACCAGCATCGGCCCCCTGGCGTGGGAGAACGATCACCTGACGCTAACGCCAGACGCAGAAGTGAGTGAGCCGCGTTCGTTCCCGGCGCAGACCTGCCGCGTCGAGATCGCGGGCCAGACGCTCAGCGGCGTGCTGCCTACCTACGGCGCGGCGGCGCCCGGCGCGTTGCTGGCGCTGGTCGGAAGCTCCGGCCAGTTGGAGATCGGCGCGAACCAGGGCAGCGCGGCGTCCCTATTGCATGTGAAGACCGGCGATCCGGTCACGTTATATTTCGGCGAGTGACCTCGCCCGTTCGGCGCGGGAGACAGTAATGCGCGAGCAATTTGTCATCGAAGGAAACCACAGTCTGCGCGGCGAAGTGACCGTCAGCGGCAACAAGAACGCCGCGCTCAAAATGCTGCCCGCGTGCCTGCTGACCGACGAGCCGGTGACGCTGACCAACGTGCCGGACATCGCCGACGTGCGCGTGACACTCGAACTGTTGCGGCGGCTTGGCTGTGAGGTCGAAGAACTGGGCGACCATCGCGTGCGCGTCCACGCGCGCGACATCGCCACGCACGAACTCGACCGTGAGATGTGCGTGCGGACCCGCGCGTCGATTGTCTTCGCGGGTCCAATGCTAGCGCGCATGGGGCGCGTCGAGTTCCCCCCGCCGGGCGGAGACGTGATCGGGCGGCGGCGGCTTGACACGCACATCCTCGCGCTGGAACGGCTCGGTACAGTGGTCGAGTTCGACGGGCGCTTTAAGATGCGCACCGACGGCCTGCGCGGCGCGGACGTTCTGCTCGACGAGGCGAGCGTCACCGCGACGGAGAATGCGGTCATGGCGGCGGTGCTGGCGCGCGGAACGACCATTCTACGCAATGTCGCGTCAGAGCCGCACGTGCAGAACCTTTGCCACATGCTGAACGGCATGGGCGCGCGGATCAGCGGAATCGGCACCAACTGCCTGATGATCGAGGGCGTCGAGCGGCTGCACGGCGGGGAGTTCCGCGTCGAGGCAGACTATCTTGAGGTCGTCAGCCTGATCGGGGCGGCGGTCGTCACCGGCGGCGAGATCCGCATTCGCCAGGCGGACCCGCAACACCTCGACATGGCGGCGCTGGTCTTCCGCAAACTTGGCGTAAGCTGGCAGGTCGATGGACCCGATGTGATCGTCCCGCGCGGCCAGGCGCTTACCGTCGAGCGCGACCTGGGCAACCAGATCCCAGAGATCAAGGCGCAACCGTGGCCCGCCTTCCCGTCCGATATGATGAGCATCGCGGTCACCGTCGCCACGCAGTCCGCCGGAACGGTGCTATTCCACGAATGGATGTACAACAGCCGCTTCTTCTTCACCGACAAGCTGAACGCGATGGGCGCGCGCATCTTCCTGTGCGATCCGCACCGCGCAGTCGTCCACGGCCCAACCGTGCTGCGCGCCGTCTCGCCCATCAGCAGCCCGGACATCCGCGCCGGGATGGCGTTGCTTCTGGCGGCGCTTTGCGCGCGCGGCACCACGACCATCCGCAACATCGGGCAGATCGATCGCGGCTACGAGCGTGTCGAGGAAAAGCTGCGCGGGCTGGGCGCGGTCATCCACCGCGAGCCAGCCCCGGCATAAAAAAGCGGCGGGCGCTCGACGCAACCCGCCGCCTGACCGCTCACCCGGTCATTCTTCACACGTCGCGACCGACAGCGGCAGCCCCAGCAAATAGTCGAACGCGCTGAGCGCCGCCTTCTCGCCGTCGCCTAGCCCCATCAACACCTGGAAGGCGCTGGCGTTCGTGCAGTCGCCCGCCGCGAACAGGCCCGGCCGGTTCGTGCTGTTCCGCGCGTCCACCTTGATGAAGCCGCACGGGTCCAGTTCAACCAGGTCCGCCACCAGCGCGGTGTTCGGGATCAACTGCTTCTCGACGAAAATCGAGTCGGTCGGGATTTCTTCTCGCTCTCCGCCGCACTCGATCACGACCGTATCGGCGTAGCTGTCGCCCTTGACGGCCACCACCCGGCAACCGCGCCGGACCGTCACATTCGGCGCGGAAAGGATCCTCTGCCCGAAATCGGTGTCGAGGTCGCCGTCAAACTCTGCCAGCAGCGTCACTTCGCTGGCGATACGGCTCAGCTCCGCAACGGCACGCAGCGCGAGCAGCTCCGACCCGACCACGACCACCTTCCGGTCGACCATCAGCGGCGCGTAGGTCATGGCGCTGTAGCACAGGCCGCGCATCTCAAGCTCGTCCTCGCCCGGGACGTTCAGACGCACGCCCCGCGTGCCCGTCGCGATGATCAGCGTGCGCGTTTCGTAGGCGTGCCCGTCGCTGACCTCGACCCGGTAGCCGTCCTCAATCGGCGTGATCTTCGTCGCGGGAGTACGCACGCGCATGAAATCCAGATAGTCAAGCTGCGAGCGGAAGCGTTGAATCGTCTCTTCGCCGATGATCACCTGATAGTCATCGACCCACGGCAACAGCAGACGGCGGCGCGTCCGGCCGCCCAACCCGGGTGAGATCAGCAGCGCATCCATGCGCTTGCGTACGGCGAACGCCGCCGCCGCCAGCCCGGCCGGTCCACCCCCAATGATGATCAGCTCATGCATGGTCCGTCTGCTCCTTCGCGGTGTCTTCAGGCTCCGGCGCGGGTGGAATGAACCCGCCATCCATCAGCGCGCGCGTCATGTCGCGAGCTGCGCGGATGATCGCCTGCGCGCGCTCGTACTCTTCCTCGTAGGTGGTCGCCCGCCGTGCGACGCCCTGCTCCTGCGCTTTCATTGCGACCGCTGCCGCCTCGCGCGGGAAGACATCCCACTCATCCATCGTCGGCAGGATGTAGTCGGGCGACAGCCCCTTTTCCTCGGCCATCTGAGCCAGCGACTCCGCCGCCGCGATCGCCATTTCGTCCGTGATGGTGGTGGCGCGCACGTCAAGTGTCCCACGGAAGATGCCCGGAAAACCGAGCGAGTTGTTGACCTGATTTGGAAAATCGGAGCGCCCGGTCGCCACGACCGCCGCGCCCGCTTCTTTCGCGTCCCACGGCCAGATTTCGGGGATCGGGTTCGCCGCCGCGAAGACGATCGCATCCTTCGCCATCGCCCGGATCCACTCCGGCTTGAGCGTGTCCGGCCCCGGCTGCGACAGCGCGATCACCGCATCCGCGCCGCGCAGCGCGACCGACACGTCTCCCTGGATCTCCTCGCCGTTGG
>CBINGT010000234.1:0-6024 GCA_966250245.1 uncultured Anaerolineae bacterium | reverse complement strand
GCCGGGCTGCCGAGCAGCGCGGGCAACTCGACGCCGTGCCGGGCGAGATCGAGCGTGGACGAGGCGATCGCTTCAAGGGTCGAGCCGGTAACCTGAGCGCTCACATCCATAGGATGTGGCTGCACGACGTTGTGAAGCTCCAGGTCGCCGGTCAGCCCGAACGACACCCGCTCCTCAGTGACCGGCACGAGCCCATCCGACCCTGCGACGTAGAACGCGAGCGGATAATCCCCCGAGGCGAGCGCGGCCCGCAGCGCGCGGTCAAACAGGGCGTTGCTGGTCGACAGGCCGTCCACGTCGATCTCGAACGACACATGCACCTGAAGCATGTCCCTGACCGGCTCCAGTATGATCGTCCCGCCGCGCACTGGGAACGTGCCTTCCAGCCCGACGCCCGCGACTTGCGCGATGAAGCCCACGCGCGAGGCAGCAGGGTCCACCTCAAACTCCCGTGCGGGCGCTGACTGCGGCGCGAGCGTCGCCGGAGTGACGTCGGGCGTGGTATCGCCCCGGTCGCCTGGATCGAGCAGCCTTACTGCCCACCAGATTGCGACAATTGCTGCCAGAATCAGGATCAGAATCGCCAGTGCGGCGCGGCGAGATCGCCAGTTCATCAACGCCCCCTTTTGGTGCGAACCGGCACGCGAAGCCCGGCCGGAGTAGGTTCCTCACGCCGGGGTTGATCTAGCTGGTCGAGCGTCCCGCGCGGGGCGAGCAGCGCCAGCCCCATCGCGCCGACGACGACGAACGCGGCCAGCACGAAGGCGGGATGCAGCGCATCAGCCAGGACGACGCGGAACGCCCCGGCGATGGCAGCCGGAATCTCAACCTCGCTGGCGCTATCCAGCACGCTCATTACGTCGATCCCTTCGCCGCCCGGCAGCGACGCCAGCCCCTGGCTGAGGCGCGACGCCATCACCGCGCCAAGCACGCTGACGCCGACCGTGCCGCCGATCTGGAAGACGAATTGCAGGCTTGAGGTCGCCACGCCCATCCGCCCGCGAGGCACGCGATTCTGCACCGAAACCAGATAGCTCGTCAGAATCATCCCCATGCCGAAGCCCATCACGGCCAGCGCGGCAGCGACGATAAGCTGGTTGGTGCCCTCGTCGACCAGCGCCAGCACGCTCGCCCCGGCCAGCAGGCCAGTCGTGCCGGCGATCACCAGGCGCGACGGCCCGTGCCGCAGCAACAGGTTGCCCGCCAGAATGCTTCCAACGCTCCACACGATGCTCATGGGCGTAAGCGTCGCCCCGGCGCGGGTGGCGCTGGTGCCGAGCGCGCCCTGCACAAACAGGGGAATATAGGAGACAACGCCGAACAGGGCAAACCCCGCCAGAAACTCGTGCCCGACCGCGATCGCGAACAGCCGGTCGCGGAACATGTCAAGCGGGATCAGCGGGTGCGTGGCATGACGCTCCACCCAAACAAACGCGCCCAGCGTCAGCGCTGAGAACGCCAGCAGGCCGAGGATCTGCGGATCGGTCCACGGGACGGCCGGCCCGCCCTGAAGCAGCGCATAGAGCAGGCTGAGCACGCTGGCGATCAGCAATGCGGCGCCCAGGTAATCGACCGTGCCCGGCTCGCGCTGCTGGAGTGGCTCCCGCAAGACGAGCGCGATCAGGGCGACGGCAAGCAGCCCGAACGGCAGGTTCAGGTAAAACACCCAGCGCCACGACACGTTGTCGACCAGGAACCCGCCCACCAGCGGCCCCAGCACGCTCGACACGCCCCACACGCTTGAGAAGAAGCCCTGCATCCGCGCTCGCTGCTCTAGCGAGAAGATGTCGCCGATGATGGTGAACGTGACTGGCCCAACCGCGCCCGCGCCGGTCCCTTGCAGCGCGCGGAACAGGATAAGCTGCGTCATGTTCTGCGCCTGCCCGCTGAGCGCCGACCCGGCCAGGAACAGCGCCACGCCGAGGAAATAGATCGGTTTGCGCCCGTACAGGTCGGAGAGGCGGCCGAAGATCGGGATGGTAGTTGTCGAGCTGAGCATGTAGATCGAGAAGACCCAGCTATAGACTTCCAGCCCGCCAAGCTGCGCGACGATCGTGGGCATGGCGGTGCTGACGACCGTCCCTTCGAGCGCGGCGAGAAAAAGGCCCATCATAAGGCCGAAGGTGATCACCAGTTGGCGACGGGTGATGTTCATGTTGCGGGTGATTCCTTTTGGCAGAATGATATGGCTGGCGAGACGATGCCAGAGCCAGAAATCCGGGCGCGACGGGCGGCCCGTTTGGGGCTATAATGAGGCCGCCGGGCCGGGCGCCGCCCTATTAGACCACTGCCGCGCCCGATTGTCGACGGCGGAAGAGAGCCGAGAACGGCTAAAAACAGCCAGGAACCGCGAAGACAAGACTTGCAACCCACTGGTTGTGCTGCTTTTCGCGGTCCTTCGCTGCGTCGCCGCTGCTTTTTGCTGACCTGAAAGAGCGTTCACTGCATGACGGTTGTCTTTGATACTACACGCCCTGCGCGCGTAAATCCGCAAAAAAAGAACATTCTGATCCGCCGCATCGCTCGCGCGCCGTGGTGGCTGCTGGTGATGGCGGTTGGCGTGATCGCCTTCGTGCTGTCGGTGAGCGCGCAGCACCCTTACCCGGTCATCTGGGGCGCGGTCCGGCAAGGCATCTGGACGACGATCTGGGTGTCGGTCGTCGCGTATGCGCTGGCGCTCGTGCTTGGGCTGATCATTGCGCTGCTGCGCCGTTCGTCAAACGTCATCATTTACCAGGTGGCGACCTTCTACGTCGAGATGGTGCGCGGCATCCCGACGCTGGTGCTCGTCTACTGGATGGCGCTGGCGTTCATCCCCGAAGTGATCCGCCTGGGGAACAACCTGGGCGAAACGCTCCAGCACCTGACGATCAGCTTCGTGATCAGCGAAGATCAGGTGTACGAGTTGACGTTCCGCACACTGGGGCAGCGCATGGCGGAGTTTGAGACGCGCGAGTTTGGCAACACCTACCGCGCGATCATCGCTCTGGCGATTTCGTACAGCGCGTTTCTGTCGGAAGTCTTCCGCGCCGGGATCGAGAGCGTCACCATAGGGCAGCGCGAGGCGGCGCGCAGCCTGGGCATGACGCAATGGCAGGTGATGCGGCTGATCGTGCTGCCGCAGGCGATCCGCGTGATTCTGCCGCCGCTCGGCAACGACTTTATCGCCATGCTTAAGGAAAGCTCGCTCGTCTCCGTGCTGGGCGTGCAGGACATCACCCGGCGCGGGCAGACCTACGCATCCAGCACATTTACCTTCTTTCAGGCGTACAATATTGTCGCACTGACCTATCTCGTCCTGACCGTGACGCTGTCGATGGTCGTCAAGGGGATGGAAACTTACCTCGGCCGGGGGCAGCGGCGCGGTGAGTGAGCCGTTAAGCTGGTAGCGGTCACCCATTAGCAGCCAGACGCGGAAAACCGAGCGTGGCTATGCTCACTAGCGTCCAGCGTTTTGCCCTGCTTTTGCTAATCGCTAACCGCTAAAAGCTGACCGCTCAAAAGGGGGTCTCTATGGCTGAGTTCGCGGATCGTGTGGTTCTGGTGACGGGCGCTAGCGGCAATCTCGGCCGCGCGCTGGCACAGGCGTTTTATGAGGCGGGCGCAAGCCTCGTGCTGGCCGACCGCCGCCCGGACGAGCTTTCCACGCTGCTGCCGGAGCTGATCGCCGACAAGGGGCGCGTGTTGTGGCACCCCGTCGACCTGACGCAGCCGGAGTCGGCGCGCGCGTTGGTCAGCGCGGCGGTAGATCGCTTCGGGCGGATCGACACCGTGGCGAACTCGGTCGGCGGGTTCCGCTCCATGCCGGTCGATCACGCCGAATCCCTTGAGATGTGGGACTTTGTGATGAACCTTAACGCCCGCACCGCGCTGATTCTGTCGCAAGCGGTCGTCCCGGTGATGCGCCAGCAGGGGCACGGGGCGATCGTGCACACATCCGCCAGGGCGGCGCACAGCGGCGGGAAGAACATCGCGGCGTACAGCGCGGCGAAGGCCGCCGTCATTCGCCTGGTGGAGAGTCTCGCCGCCGAACTCAAGGATGAGGGGATCACGGTCAACTGCGTGCTGCCCGGCACGATCGACACGCCGGAGAACCGCGCCGAGCGCCCGAACGCGGATTTCAGCAAGTGGGTGTCGCCCGAGCAGATGGCGCGCGTGTTCCTGTTTCTGTGCTCCGATGCGGCGCGGGCGATCACCGGCGCGGCGATCCCGGTATACGGCAGAAGCTGAAAAGCAGCGATTAGCGGCCAGCAATTAGCGATTAGCAAGAACAAGAGCGAGCCGGAGCAGCCCAGGGGCAATACCGGTGCTTGGTGTAGGGGCGCAGCTTGCTGCGCCCGTTTCATTAGGCGTGCGTCCGTTGCTTTTGGCTAATCGCTAACCGCTGATCGCTTCTTCCCCACGCACATTCGCGGGACCGTGATACACTAGAAAGCAATGGGACTGCGCCGGCTGCACGCGCCCGCAGGGGATTCTACGGACGATGAGCGAGTCGCTGCGCGTTCAGACGCTTGGACTGTTCCGCGTGTGGGTGAACGGGGAACCGCTGTCAAACGCCGTCTGGAAACGCGAGAAAGCCCAACGCCTGTTTCAATTTCTGATTACGGTCCGGCTCAACAATTGCCATCAGATGATGCCCAAAGAGCGGATCGTGGCAGAGCTATGGCCCACGCTTGACGAGAAACGAGCCGATCGCGATTTTAAAGTCGCCCTCAACGCGCTGAATGATGCGCTTCAGCCGGATCGGTCTGCGCGCTCCCATTCGACGTTCATCAGCCGCTCCGGTCTGGCGTACGGGCTGGATCCGGACGCGAACGTGATCATCGACGCGGCGGAGTTCCGTGACGGGCTGAAGCGCGCCGCCCGGCTAGAGTCGACTGATCTCGACGCCGCGATCGACGCCTACCGCCACGCGATTGACCTCTATGGCGGCGACTATTTGCCCGATGCGCTGTATGAAGACTGGTCCAGCCTGGAGCGCGAGCGCCTGCACATGCTCTATCTGTCGGGCGCGATGCGGCTTGCGTCGCTGCTGGTGAGGCGCGGCGGCTATCAGGAAGCGATCCACCTCTGTCACGCGGTCCTGACGCTTGACCGCTATTGGGAAGAAGCGTACCGAATTATGATGCTCAGCCACGCGCTGCGCGGCAACCGTCCGATGGCGCTGCGGATCTTCGAGCGGGCGCGCGAGGCGCTGCGCGAGGGACTGGATCTTGAGCCAATGGCCGATACCGTCGCGCTGGTGCAGGCGATCGCGCGCGGAGATCCGCTCGATGCGTTGCTGCCGCCGTAACGCGATCGGGCGGCGTGCAACCCGCGTGCAACCGCGAGAGGATATACCGGGGAAAAGTTCGATGACAGCGGAGTGCAGCATGAATCAGGATGTGGTTTCGTTCGTCTTACGCTTTATCCGCGAAGAGGGCGCCGGGCAGCCTGCGCGCTGGCGTGGCGTGATCAAGCACGTGCAGAGCGATCACACCGCCGATTTCGCGCGCTTTGACGATGCGCTCGCCTTCATGCAGGATCACGTCAACGAGGCGATCCGGCAGGCGTTCGCGGGCGACGAGCCGCTTTCCCCGGAGCGTATCTTCGCCGAGACGGCGCGCCTGTGGGGCGAGATGGCGCCGCGCTATACCGACATCATGCTTCAGTCGATGGAGATCATGCTGGAGCAGGGGCGGCGCATGGGCGAGACGATGGCCGACAGCCTGGCGCGCAGCGCGGCCGCTCCGCCGCAGACGTCACCGGACCAGCAGGCGCAGCTTATCTCCATCATCGAGCGGCTGGCGAATCAGGTCGAAGCGCTGAGCGCCAAAGTTGAGCACCTTGAGGATCGCCTGCGGGATGAGTGACGAGCGCCGCGTCAGCCCGCTACGCCAGAGTGTCGAGGCGTGGGAGCGCGAGGTCGCCGCTGCGTGGGACGAGATGACACGCTCCCACGAGTTCCTGACGCGAATGAGCGCCCAACTCAACGCAACGCTGCGCTCCCAACAGCACATCACCCGCGCCCTGCAAACTGCTGTG
>CBINGT010000233.1:0-6074 GCA_966250245.1 uncultured Anaerolineae bacterium | reverse complement strand
ACAGCGATAAAGTAGCACCCTCGGCTCTTGTAGGGGCGGAGCTTACTCCGCTCGCACCATTCCCTATTCCCCACTCCCTATTCCCTACTCCCCGCCTTTGCTAACCTCTAACAGCTTCTTCTTCACGATCAGATACATCGCATGCGACCACAGCAGCGGGCGCGCAACCGGACCCCAGCGCGCTTCCCACGGGGCGCGGTGCTCGGGGTGCAGCGGGTGATCGAGCACCTGCTCCGGCAGCGTGCCATCGGGCGCGGCCTGCGCCTCGATCCAGGCGACAAGCTCGCACGCTTCCTGCACGCGCCCCAGCTCGAGGTACACCCACGCCAGCCACGCACTCAGCAGAATCCACTCGCCGCCGCCGAAATACACGTCGTCCCGGTAGCGGTAGACGCCGCCGCCCGGCCGCCGCAGATCGCACTCAATCCGGCGCAGCGTGCGGGCGAAGCACTCGCTGGACACGTCCACCAGCCCAAACGGGACCGCAGCCCACAACAGACTCGCGTCGACCGCGTCCATCTCCGGACACTTGACGAGGTGGCCGTCCGGCGCAGTGCAGGTCTGCAGGGCGAAGGCGCGAATCTCGTCCGCCAGCCCGCTGACAGCGAGCGCAGGCGCGTGGCGTTCTACGGCGCTCAGCCCGCCCACCAGCGCGGCGAACGTGCTGGTGTGGATCCGGTCGCGGTTCTCTTCCCAGCAGTCATAGTTAGGCGATTGCCAGAGCGCGGCCAGGTAGCGCACGGTGAGCGAGATCGCCGGTTCCAGCTCTGCCCACAGGTCGCGGTCGCCCGTCAACTCGACATGTGCGGCGAGACCCCACAACCACGCACCGTACCCGTCAAGTTGAAAGTTCTCCCAGGTGTCATTGGCGCGCGTGCCGTCGAGCGTGAAACGGGTCGGCAGATAATCGTGCTCGTCGGGCGTCTCTCCGCGTGCGAGCTTGTCCAGCAGCGCCGCGACGTGATCCCGCTGGCTGTGCAGCGTGCGTCCAACCCAGCGGTAGAACGCGCGGGCGCTGTCGTGCGCTCCGGCGCAGTCCATCCCATAGGCGATCCACGTCCCATCGCGCAGCCACGAATAGCCGTATTGCGAGAAGGTAGGCGACGCGACGTAAGCGCCGCTGGGCGCCTGCCCGGCGCGGATCACCTCTAAGCTCGCGGTAATAAGGTCCATGATTGGGTGTGGGAGCTAAGTGACCTCTCGGAAACAGTGAGCCGATTTCGCTGGCGCGCGGAGCCTCACCACTGGGGAAAGGGGGCCGGGAGTAAAAAGGATGAGGTTTCCCCGGCGAGCGCCGCGCGCCAGCCCAGTTCGCTAGACGCCTTTGCTGCGGCGGCAGGCGTCCCACCGCCGCAGCAGACACATATAGATAAGGTGCGCGCTATTGCAGCAGGGCGTCGATTTCGGCCTTCGCCATGTCAAGCGCCGTCTGGCTGTCGAGCTCACCGTTGACCACCGCCGCGAGCAGATCCTCGAAGATGTCCTGCATCTCGCTCTGGCGCTCGATCACCGGCGGGGGAACGGGCGCCTCAAGCGAAGCGAACACGACTTCGCGGTTGGCCGGAGGCGTGGCGGACAGGAACGCCTCGAAGTATTCGGGCTTGTTGATGGCGGGCAGTTCCCAGTCGTTCTCGACGCGCACGGTGGCGGCCGTCTCACTGGCGGTCAGGAACTGCGCCCACAACGCCGCCTCTTCGGGGTGCTCCGTGTCGCGGGCGATCGCGACGCCGTTGGAGAAGAAGTGATACGCCTTCTGCGCGATGCCCGGCTCCAGCTCGATATCCCACTCAAACGGCAGGTCCGCATACGCCGGGAACATCCAGATCCCCAGCACGACCATGCCTACCGAGCCGTTCTGGAACATCTCGGTGTCGGGGATTCCGGCGGACTCAGCCGGGTCGGGCATGACGTCCGTCTCGATGAAGCGCATCATCACGTCGAGCGCTTCGACGCACTCCGGCGCGTTGATGGTGGATTCGGTCATGTCCTCGTTGAAGAACGAGCAGCCATTTTGCGCGGCGCGCTTGTAGAACTCCCAGAACTGGATCGGCGCGTAGATGCCCCAGATGTCGTCGTCGAGCGCGCGGATCTGCTCGGCGGCCGCCAGCGCATCATCCCACGTCCAGTCGGCGGTGGGGTAGGCGACTCCCGCCTGGTCGAACAGGTCCTTGTTGTAGTACAGCACGACGGTCGAGAACGTCTCGGGCAGGGCCATCTGCGCGCCCTGGTACTTGAACGCGTTCAGCGCGCCGGGGTAGTAGGGCGTCTCGGGGTCGAGGTATTCGCTGACGTCGAGCAGCACGCCACTCGCCGCGTACGCCACGAAGTTCTCATAGTTCAGTTCCAGCACGTCCGGCGGCTCGCCCGCCACAAAGTCCGCCTGGAGCATGGTGAAGTAGTCGTCGAACGGCGCGGAAATCACTTCGATCGTGATGTGCGGGTTCTCGGCCTGGAACGCCTGGATGATCTGGTCGAGTTCTTCAGCGCGATCGCCCGATCCCGTGAAGGTCGCGTATTTCAGCGTGACGGGTTCCTGCGCGAGGCTCGTCCCTGGCATCAATCCAACCAGCAGAGCGAGGAGCATGGTGAGGGCTAACAACTTGCGAGACATGCGTTTCTCCTTTTGAAAAAATGACCGAACAGATGAAAAGGCAAGTATCGCTTTCGGTTATGCTTTAATACCGCTGAGCACGACGCCCTGAACAAACCACCGCTGCGCCAGCAGGTAGACGACCAGAATCGGCAGCACGGTGATGACGGCTCCCGCCATGACGAGATTCCACTCCGTCAAAGACTGGTTGCTGCCCTGGAGCGCGGCCAGCCCCACCGGCAGCGTCATGATTTCCTGCTCCCGCGCGACAAATAGTGGCCACAGATATGAGTTCCACAGCGCCATAAACCCGAAGACCGAGAGCGTCGCCAGCACCGGGCCGGACAGCGGCAGCACGATCCGCCGGAACACGGTGAAATGGTTCCCGCCGTCGATAAACGCAGCTTCTTCCAGGTCGCGCGGGATCGTCATAAACGACTGGCGCAGCAAGAACGTCGCGAAGGCGCTGAACAGGCTCGGCACGATCAGGGCCTGATAGGTGTTCATCCAGCCGAGTTTGCGGACCAGGATGAATAGCGGAATGATGGTCACCTGCGACGGGATCATCATCGTCGCCAGATACAGCAGGAAGACCGCCTGCCGCCCGCGCCACTGCATCCGCGCGAAGGCGTAGGCCGCCATCGCTGCCATCAGCACCTGCCCGGCCGTTCCCACCACCGCGACGACCGCGCTGTTCAGCAGCATCCGCCCGACGGGCATGATGTCGAATAGCTCGGTGTAGCTGTCAAAGCTGATCGGGTTGGGGATAAGCTGTGGCTTGCTTTGCAGGATGTATTCCTGCGTTTTCAGCGATGTGCTGAGCATCCACATGAACGGCGTCAGCATGACCAGCGCGAGCAGGATCAGCAGCCCGTACTGCACCGCGCGCAGCAGGAATAATCCGACCGAGGCGAGGGTCAGGCGGGGCAGGGCGATCGCCCGTGAGGGGGTGTGGCGGTCAAGGTTAGCGAGTTGCGTTTTCATAAGTCGTAATGCACCCATCGCCGCTGCAGGCGCAGTTGGACAATCGTGATCACGAAGATGACCGCGAACAGTACCCACGACATGCTGGCGGCGTAGCCCATCCGCTGATAGCGAAAGGCGTTGTTGACGATCTGCTCCATCACGACGGTTGCGCCGCTCCGCGCGAAACGCTCTGGCATCAGCCACGCCTGGTCGAACATCTGGAACGAGCTGATCAGCGAGGTGATCAGGGCGAAGAAAGTCGTCGGCGTGATCAGGGGGATCGTGATGTGGCGCAGGCGCTGGCGAGAGTTCGCGCCGTCGATCTTGGCGGCCTCGTAGTAGATGCCCGGAATGCCTTGCAGCCCTGCCAGGAACAGCACCGCGACAAAGCCCGCGTCCTTCCACACGCTGGCGATGACGATGGCGTACAGCACCCAGTCGGGGTCGAACAGCCAGCCGGGGCCTTCAATGCCCACCAGCCCGAGCAGGTAGTTCAGCAGGCCGAAGCGTGGGTTGAAAATCCAGCGCCAGATCACCGACACCGCCACCCACGACGACACGACCGGGATGAAGAACGCCATGCGGAAGAAGGTCCGCCCCCGCAGCGGCTGGTTGAGCAGCAGCGCCATCCCAAACGACAGGACCAGCACCGACGGCACGTACAGCACCAGGTACGTCAGCGTATGCTTGAAGGCTCCCAAAAATCGCGTGTCGTGCGCGACCTCGACAAAGTTGTTCAAACCGATGAAGCGCGGCGGGGAAAGCAGGTTCCAGTCGTACAGCGTGAGGACCAGCGAATACAACACCGGCCCCAGGATGAAGACGATCAGCCCGGTCAGGCTGGGAGCCAGGAAGAATAGCACCCACAGCCGTTTCTTTAGTCCGCTTTCACCAGGCACAGCGCCCTTCTTTCGCTGAAGACCAGCCTACGGTGCCGCCGGAGATTCAACGCCGTTCACCAGCGGGGACGCGAACAGCTTCCCGACGACCAGGCCCGCCGCGCCGCGCGCCCAGGCCAGATCGTCGGTCGGTTTGACTTCGATTTTGACGCCGTCGAGCAGGCCGTTGAACGTGTTGGCGCGCAGCGCTTCAAACATCGGGTCGAGGCGGCAGGGTCCGGCCGCGACGCCTTCGCCGCTGACGATAATTAGCTCCGGGCAGAACAGGTTGATCACCACCGCCAGCCCCAGGCCGAGGTAATGACCGCTGCGCGCCAGGGCGCGGCAGGCGGCTTCGTGGCCGTTCTGCGCGGCGCTCATGACCTGCTCAAACGTGAGGGAGGCGTCAAACACGGGCTGCGCCTCGCGCACGACCGCTTCGTCGGCGGCGAGCGCTTCCAGGCAGCCGCGCCGCCCGCAACTGCACGGCGGCCCGTCCGGCTCAACGGTGATGTGGCCCAATTCGCCGACGCCGCCCTTATGTCCGCGATAAAGCTGGTGGTGGATGACGACGCCCATCCCGATGCCGCGCCCAATCGTCACTACCGCGAAGCTCGACACGTCGTGCCCTGGGCCGAAAAGCTGCTCGGTGATTGTCAGCGTGTTCACGTCGTTTTCGAGATAGACCGGCAGCCGCAACTCTTCCGAGACTAGGCGGGCAAGCGGAACATCTCGCCACTGGAAAAACGGCGAGTAGTGAACGATCCCAGTGTCGCCATTGATGACCCCCGCCAACCCGATTCCTACACCGCGCACCCGTTCCCGCGGGACTCCGGCCTGCGCCAGCGCATGGATTACGATCTGGGCAAGCGCCTGGGCAATGGGTTCAGGCGTTTGCGTCGCGGGTAGGGGATGCTCAGCGTAGTGGAGAACAGTTGCTTCCAGATCGGTGACGGCGCAGACCGCGCGATCTTCCATTAGTTTGAGACCGGCGACGTAAGCCGCGGTTGGATTGAGGCGCAATAACACCTGCCGCCGCCCGCCGGTGGAGTCGCTTTCGCCTGCTTCGGTGATCCAGTTGCTCTCGATCAGATCGCTGACGATCTGCGAGACCGCGCCGACGCTCAGACCAGACAGCGTCGTGAGTTGCGTGCGCGACAAAGGCCCCTGCGCCCGAATCATATTCAGGAGCAGGTTACGATTCATGGCGCGCATCAGATCGCGGTTTCCACGGCGGGGTTTGTTCATGGAACTTTTATCATTCAGTGAAATAAGTCATCTAAAGCATATGAGCGTTTGAGATGGATGTCAAGCACCAGGCTTCGAATCGACGTGTTTTGCATATTGCGGAACGCCAGAGGGGGTCCCAGATGTGGAGAAGAAAATTCTGCAAAAATGTTAGCAAGCAAAAGTGTTGGTATTTTCGACCCCTAGGACTGATTCCATCAAAGTATGCCCTGCACCCATCCTCGTCGTTCCTTTCCGAACAGGGTATGGGTAAAATACCAGCCCCAAATACCTTATGAGGGGCAATTCGCTAAGCCGACGAAGGTGAGGGCATCGCCGGGAGAGGCCGGCGTCGCGCGCTACGCGTCCGACAGGCCGCGCTGTGTCGGCGGACGGTAGGGGGAGCGGCGCAG
>CBINGT010000232.1:0-6106 GCA_966250245.1 uncultured Anaerolineae bacterium | reverse complement strand
GCTAGAGCCAATCATCATAGCCGAATCGCCAGGGAACGTTGTCCATCGGCAGCGCCTCGACGCGCGCCTGCCGCAGCGCCTCAAAGCGCGGGCGGATCTCGTCCAGGCTGTCGCCGCCCAGCTTGCGGAGCAGTTCGTCCGCCAGCACGAACGCGACCATCGCCTCGATCACCACCACGGCGCGCGGCGTGGCGCAGAAGTCACTGCGCTCATAGACGGTGTGGGCGTCCTCGCCGGTTGCCAGATTGACCGTGCCGAGCGGCGTGAGCGTGGTGCTGATCGGTTTCATGGCAGCACGCACGATCAGCGGCTCGCCGGTCGTCATGCCGCCTTCCAGCCCGCCCGCGCGATTGGTCGTGCGGACCAGCCGCCCATCCTCGTCACGCGCGATCGCGTCGTGGACCTGCGTCCCGCGCTTGGCCGCGTTCTCGAAGGCCGGGCCGATCTCCACGCCCTTGATGCTCTGCACGCTGCACACCGCTGCAGCCAGCCGCCCGGTCAGGCGGCGGTCGTAGTGGACGTGCGATCCCAGGCCCGGCGGCACGCCAAGCGCGACGACCTCGATGATCCCGCCGAGCGTGTCGCGGTCGATCTTCGCCTGGCGGATGGCCGCCTCGATCCGGTCTGACGCGTCGGGATCGGGGCAGCGCACGGGCGAAGCTTCCGCCGCTGCGAAGCGCACCGGGTAATCGGGCGGCTCCGGCAGGCGCGCCGACTCCCCGCCGATCGCGGTGACGTAGCCGCCAACTGTGATGCCAAATTCGCCCAGCAGCCGCTTGCAGATCGCACCGACCGCCACGCGCGCCGCCGTCTCCCTCGCGCTGGACCGTTCGAGCGCCAGCCGCAGGTCGCGATAGCCATATTTCAGCGCGCCGGTCAGGTCGGCGTGGCCGGGGCGCGGCGTGACCAGCGGCTCGATGTCCTTCTGCGCCCAGTTTTTCCAGTCGCGGTTCTCAATCGTCAGGCTGATCGGCCCGCCAGTTGTGCGCCCGCCCATCACCCCGCCGGTGATGCGCGCGTGATCGCGCTCGATCTGCATGCGCCCGCCGCTGCCGTAGCCCTGCTGGCGGCGCGCGAGGTCGCGGTCGATATCGTCTGGCGCCAGCGGCAGCCCGGCGGGCATCCCTTCGAGAATAGCGGTCAGCAGCGGGCCGTGGCTTTCGCCCGCGGTGAGGAATCGTAGCATCGGATCGCCCCTTATGATTGCAACGCGGCGCGCGCGGCGGCGAACATGATATCGACCGGCGGCGGCGTGTCGGTCCAGCGGGTCCACGCCAGCGCGCCCTGCCACACCAGCATCCCCAGCCCGCCGAACACGCGCAGCCCGGCCTGCTGGAAGCGGCGCATCAGCGCGGTGACGGGCGGATTGTAGACCAGATCGTACAGCATGGCGTTGTCTGGCAGCGGCACGTCGTCCGGCCAGGGCGAGCGGTCGACGCCGGGCGACATGCCGAGCGGCGTGCAGTTGATCACCAGGTTGGCCGAGGGCGCAACGTCCGCCAGCGCATCGTAGCCGATCACGTCGGGCCGCCCATCTGGCGAGCGGCTGACGAGAGTGATCGACCGCGCATTGAGTTGTTCCAGCGCATAGACGACGGCGTCCGCGCTGCCGCCCGTGCCGAGGATCAGGCAATTGAGCTGGTCCGGCTGGATGCGGTACATCCGCAGATCGCGCGTGAAGCCTTCCCAGTCGGTGTTATCCGCGCTGAGCGTGCCATCTGGCCGGACGGTGAGCGTGTTCGCCGCGCCGATTGCCCGCGCCGCGTCCGAAATCTCCGCGATCTGCGGCAGGTCGAGCACGGCGCGCTTGTGCGGGATGGTCACGTTGAAGCCTCGAAAGCCCTCATCCACGTAGCGCGCGACCTCGTCCGCCAGACGGTCCGGCGGAATGGCGAGCGCCTCGTAATGCCAGTTGAGTTTTGCCGCGCGAAAGCCCGCGTTGTGCATGGCCGGGGAAACGCTGTGCGCCACCGGCCAGCCGAGCAGGCCGACTCTGACTGGCTCACTCACCGGCCACCTCCACGACATCCGCGCCGAGCGATTGCAGCGTCTCGACAAAGCCGGGGAATGAGTCCTCAATGCAGCGCGCGTCGGTGACGGTCATCGGACCGTCCGCCACCAGCCCGGCGAGGACCAGCGCCATCGCCACGCGATGATCGTCGTGCCCGTCCACGACCGCACCGCTGAGGCACTGCGGCCCGGTGATGATGAACCCGTCCGGCTGCTCGTGGATCACCGCGCCGAGCTTGCGCAGCTCCGCCGCCATGACCGCGATCCGGTCCGTCTCTTTGACGCGCAGCTCGCTCGCGCCGCGCACCTCGGTGACGCCCTCGGCTCGCAACGCGGCGATCATCAGCGCGGGGAACTCGTCAATCGCGCGGACGATCCACTCCCCCTCGATGACCGTTCCGCGTAGGTCGGCGCGGCGCGCGACGAGGTCCGCGACCGGTTCGCCCGCTTCGTCGCGCTCGTTGATCACACGAATGTCCGCGCCCATCGCGCGCAAAATGTCTAGCAACCCCGTGCGCGTCGGGTTGACGCCGACGCCCTCGATCGTCACCTCAGCGGACCCCGCCAGCAGCGCGGCGATCAGCACGAACGCCGCCGACGAGAAATCGCCCGGCACGCGCAGGTCGAGCGGGCGCAGGCGTTCCGGCGGAATTAGCGTCACGCAGCAGCCCTCGGCCGTTTCCACATCTACGCCCATCGCACGTAACATGCGCTCGGTGTGGTCGCGGGCCGGACCCGGCTCGATCACGGCGGTCGGGCCAGAGGCCAGCAGCCCGGCCAGCAACACCGCGCTCTTGACCTGCGCGCTGGCTACCGGCATCGAATACGCGATCCCGCGTAGCGGCGCGCCGGTGATGCGCAGCGGCGCGCGCCCGTCTGTATCCACGATCTGCGCGCCCATTTGCCGCAGCGGATCGACCACGCGGCGCATCGGGCGGCGGCGAAGCTGGCTGCTCCCGTCGAGGATGCTGTCGAACGGCTGCCCGGAAAGCACCCCGGCCATCAGGCGGATCGCGGTCCCAGCGTGCCCGCAGTCGAGCGGGGCGACGGGCGGCTGAAGCCCTCTGAGACCCCGGCCGTGGACGGTCAGCGCGCCGTTCGCCTGTTCCAGTTCCACGCCGAGCGCCTGGACGACGCGGCGCGTCGCGCGGGTGTCGCCCGCGTCGAGCAGCCCCCGGACGGTGCTTTCCCCTTCGGCCAGCGCGCCGAGGATCAGCGCGCGGTGTGAAATTGACTTGTCGCCGGGCACGCGGCACGTCCCGCTCAGCGAGGCGCCCGGCGTCACCCGAACCTGTACGGACGATGATTGCGTGTGCGTCATGAGATCATCCGCTCCCCATACGCAGCGGTATATGCGCGGCGCGCCTCGACCACGGCGGCAAGGTCACGCTCCAGGGCGGGCGCGTCGTCCAGCAGCGCGTCGAGCGCGTCCAACTGGGCGCGTAGCTCGGCGGCGGCCCGGCGGACCTCTTCCGCGTTCGTGCTCAGCATCCCGGCGACCATGCTGGCGGTCGTGCGCGCCAGGCGCGTCGCCCCATCGAAACCACCCGCCGCCAACGCGTAGACGTCATTATCTTCGGCGGTGCGCGCCATCGCCAGCCGCATCAGCGCGAAGTTAAGCAGGTGCGGCAAGTGGCTGGTGAGCGCAGTCAGCTCGTCGTGGCGGCGGCGGTCGATCCACACCGGCTCGGCGCCCACCGCGCGGACGAGCGCTTCTGCCAGGTCGCGCGCAGCGGGCGTGGTGCGCGCCGTTTCGGACAGCACGAAGCGCGCGCCCCGGTAAAGCGTGCCGGTCGCGTGGCGGTATCCGTTCTCCGCCAGCCCGCACATCGGGTGCCCGCCGACGGCCCATACCCCTTCGGGCAGGCGGTCGAGCGCGTCGCAGATTTGCGTTTTGGTGCTGCCGATGTCGAGGACCAGCGTTTGCGGGGGGACTTGCAGTGTGTCAAGCGTGCGGAGAATGGCGGTAATCGGACCGGCCAAAACGACGATGTCCGCGCCGTCAGCGTCCTGCGCCGCCTGGTCGATCGCGCCGGTCTGGCAGGCGTGACGCACGGCGTCCGGCTGCGGATCGTAGCCGGTGATCGCCGCCACGCGCCCGCGCAGCGCCAGCCCCAGCGAGCCGCCCATCAGGCCGAGGCCCGCGATATGGACGGTACAGTCTTCGAGCGGTTTAGCCATGCTGCGCGACCTTTTCCGGCGCCGGGGTCACTTCGCGCCCGACGATCGGCGCAAGCTGGCGGAGCTTGTTCACCAGCGCGGCGAAGCGTTCCGGCTTGAGCGATTGTTGCCCGTCCGACTGCGCCATCTCCGGCTGAAGATGCACTTCGAGAATCAGCCCGTCCGCACCCGCCGCGACCGCGCCCATCGACACAGCTTCGACGAATTCCCACTTCCCGACGCCGTGGCTGGGGTCTGCGATGACGGGCAGGTGCGAGATCTGCTTGAGGACGGGAATCGCGTTGAGGTCGAACGTGTTGCGCGTGTACGTCTCGAACGTGCGGATGCCGCGCTCGCACAGCATGACGCGCATATTGCCGTGGCTCAAAATATACTCGGCGGCCATCAATAACTCTTCGATCGTGTTGCTCATGCCGCGCTTCAACAGTACGGGATGCTGGCTCTCGCCAACGGCGTGCAGCAGGGCGTAGTTCTGCATGTTGCGCGCGCCAATTTGCAGCACGTCTGCATACTCGCACACCAGCGGGACGAGCGCAGGATCCATCACCTCGGTCACGACCGGCAGGCCGGTTTCCTGGCGCGCTTCGGCGAGGTAGCGCAGACCCTCTTCGCCAAGCCCCTGGAAGCTGTAGGGCGAGGTGCGCGGCTTGAACGCGCCGCCGCGCA
Organism: uncultured Anaerolineae bacterium; assembly: GCA_966250245.1. GTDB lineage: Bacteria > Chloroflexota > Anaerolineae > Aggregatilineales > Aggregatilineaceae > DYGX01. The sequence continues at coordinate 1,249 of CBINGT010000232.1, read as the reverse complement.
GCGCGGTCGCGCCCGCTTCTTTGACGGCGTGCGCAGTTTCGATGATCTGCTCGCGGCTTTCCACGGCGCACGGTCCGGCAATGATCGCGAGGTTCGGCCCACCGACCTCGATCCCATTCAGCGGAACGAGCGTGTCGTCGGGGTGGAACTCGCGGCTGGCGATCTTGTACGGATGGGTGACCGGCATCACCTGTTGCACGCCAGACATCAGGCTAAGCTGCTCGCGGTCGATGGGCGTGCCGCGCCCGATCACGCCGATGATGGTGCGCTCTTTGCCGTGCGAGAGATGCACGTCGTAGCCCATCGCGCGGATGCGGGCGATCACCTCGGAAATTTCGCGGGCGTTGGCGTTGGCAGACATTACGATAATCATGGCGATCTCCTGGTCTCGCGGACCGGCTCAACTTGGTTACAGGGCAGGGCGAGCGACGCGATCGGGACGCAGTGCTTCGGCGTCCCGCAGGTAAACGTGCTTGATCTCGGCGGCGGTGCGGTCGGTGTTCCAATGCACCAGGGCGCGGATGCAGCGCGGCAGCCCGTGCGGGACGGCCATCTCGTGCGCGCACATGACCGCGACCGCGTGCCATCCGATCTGGCGTGCGGCGACGGCGGGGTATTCGGCGGTAAGATCGGGCGTGGTGGTCAGCAGCAGACTGCACACGTCATCCGGCTCGATCCCATTGGCCGCGATCAGCGCTTCGAGCATTTCCCGCGTGGCGCCGACAATCGCCTCGGCGGTGTTGGCCTCGACGGTGATCGCGCCGCGCACGCCCCGGCAGCGGATCGGTCGGTCAGGCTGGGCATCGGTCACGGTCATACACTCCTTCGCACGGTGCGTTCCAACGCTGTAAAACAAAAAGGGCGCTGAGCTTGTGCTCTGCGCCCTTCGCTTCTCGCTTGAAACTAGGACTAGCTGCTGCCTGGGGCAGTCGCCAAGCTCGGACCCGTCGTATGGCGCTCAAAATAAAAATAAAAGCCAAACCAGACCCAGGCGGGGTGCTGGTTGCTGAGGCTAAAGCGGGTCGAGCGATGGTCAGACTGCATCACGAATGTATGCCCTTCGTTCGGTTGATAGCACACAGATTAACACAGCCCGACAGGCAATGTCAATCAGTTGGCGCGTTTTGGTGCAAAATGACGAGCGCGCGCTGGCAAAGCAAAGCCAGGAGTTGATGGCGGCGGTGGTTGGCGTAGTATGATAGCGTTCAACCTGTTTTGAGAACGCGCAGAACCTCAGCCCTGGCCCCTC
>CBINGT010000231.1:0-6113 GCA_966250245.1 uncultured Anaerolineae bacterium | reverse complement strand
GTCGCGCTGAGCGCCATGTACCCGCTGCAACATTCCTCGTGCACCATCGCCGGGATGCCCAGCCGGGTGTTCTCCGTCACCCACCGCTGGATCGTGTTCGCCAGAGCCGCGCTTTCATCCGGGCGCAGATTGCTCGCCCCGCCAATGCGCGTGATCTGGCCGATCCCATGGCCGATAAGCTGGGCGGCCTTCTGTTCGGAAAACGTGACCCCGTCCAGCAGCTCGAAAACCCAATGGCTGCCAAGCTGGGCGATCTTCTCGTCAACCGTCATGCGCCCGAGCAGGTCTTGCACCCGCTCGTCGATCGGACGGGATGGATCCTTGTACACGGGCTGTGAGCCTGTATTCGTCATCGGAACATACCTTTCTTCAGTGCCAGGTACCTCAGGCAGAACGCAGCACCCTGCATCATACCCTTGACCGCGCGCTTCTGCCCAATCCCGGCCTCGCACGTGGTATACTGGGAGCCGTACGCCAGCGGCGTGCATGATGGTTCCGCGATTTTACCTATCATAAAGAGCGAACAATGCCTCAAAAAGTCATTCTCGATGTCGACACCGGGACGGACGATGCCGTTGCCCTGATGTGCGCTGCGCTGCATCCAGAGCTGGAGTTGGTCGCCGCGACGACAGTCAACGGAAACACCACCCTGGACTATACCACCGACAACACCCTACGCGTCTTTGACCACATCGGCAAGCCGATCCCGGTGTATAAGGGAATGGCCAAGCCGCTGATGCGCGACGATTTCCCGATCCCGCTCAGCCAGATCGCAACGTCGGTCATTCACGGTAGCTCGCTCCCCATCCCGGAAGCGCGCTCCCAGGTGCAGGATCAGAGCGCGGTTGATTTCCTGATCGACTACTATCTGTCGCCGGACGGCCCTGATACGATCCTTGTGCCGGTCGGGCCGCTGACGAACGTGGGCGCGGCACTCCAGCGAGAGCCACGCCTGGCCGAGCGCATCCCCGCGATTGTGCTGATGGGCGGCGGGCACCACATCGGCAACACCACCCCCTCGGCGGAGTTCAACATCTGGGCCGACGCCGACGCGGCGCGGATCGTGTTCCGCAGCGGCGTCCGGTCGATCACAGTCGTTCCGCTCGACGCGACGCACGAAGCGTCGATTACGCTCGACGAGTGCCAGACGCTGCGCAAGCTCGGCACGCCCGCAGCCGAAGCAGCGGCCGCCTTCATCGAGCGGCGTATTGAGGGCTATCGCAAGACGCACGCGGAATACGCCAACGCGACCAGCACACCGGTCCACGATGCGCTGGCTGTCCTGGCGATTGTCGAGCCGGATGTGCTGCGGAATGTGGTGCGCGTTTACGGGGATGTCGAGACGACCGGCGAGCTGACCATCGGGCGGACGGTCTTCGACGTGTTCAACCGCTGGCGCAAAGAGCCGAACATGCAGGTGGCGCTTGGCGCGGACCGCGACCGGTTCGCCGCGCTGCTGATCGAGACGCTCGGCCGCACAAGCTAAACGCAAAAATAAGCGCGGGAGAGCGCCCTGGTGGATGCTCTCCCGTGCGCTGTTGCACTCAGGCGCCGGATGCGCTCGGCGCGCCCAGCAACGCCGACTCGAAGAACCCGATCACCCGCTGCTCGTACTCCGCACCCGCACGCCGCAGTCCCTGCGTGTGCCCGGCGTCCGGCACGACCCACACCTCGGCGCGCTCGCCCGCCGCTTCCGCAAAGACCTCGTTGTACGGCGCTTCGTGAGTTTCATTTTCGGCGGCGATCAGCAGGAAGTGCGCGTCATCTGCCGCCTTGATCGAGTCGAGGATGGGCGTGGGCGGCTGGTCCCCACTGATCAGCCCAAGCGCAAAGCTCAGCACGCGGATCTGAATCGTGTTGAAGAACATCCGGTGCTCCGGCAGGGCGGTGAACTCGTCCAGCGAACGGTACGTCGCGCCCTCGCTGGCAACCGCCTGCAACGCGGGGATGTCGCCCGCCGCGCCAAGCAAAATCTCCCCGCCGACCGACAGCCCCAGCCCGCCGATCGCGCGCACGTCGTCCTGCGCCAGCAGATAGCGCACCGCTGCGGCGACGTCCTGCGTGCCCTGCCAGCCCATGCGGTTGATGTCGCCGCCGCTCTCGCCATGCCCGCGCAAGTCGAGCGCCAGCACGCCGAAGCCGTGCGCCGCCAGCATCTGCGCGTGGGCGCGCACATCGTCCCGCGTGTCGCCGGAGCCGTGCACCAGCACGATCGCGGCGCCATTCTCCGGCGCGGCGTACCACGCGGCGAGGGTTACGTTATCCGCGGTGGTGAGGTTGATCGCTTCAAAGCCTTCCGGCGGGGCGCCGACCTCAGCGCGCGCCGGTTGGATCGCGTAAATCGCAAAGACAAACGGCATGATAAGGAACATCACAATCAGAGCCAGCGCCAGCAGTCCGACCAGCCAGCGCAGCAGGCGACGCGCAAGAGGGGATTTGGTGGAACGCATGGAAGTCTCCTCAGGCTGTGGCGGAGACGCAGAGCGGAGTGTGGAGTGGGATAGCGCCCCGTCGGCGGATCGAATTACCGTCAATCATTACGCGCGGCGCGGCGCAGAGTTGCGGGGTGCGGCCTATTGCGCTTCAAGCAGCCAGAGGTTGTCGTCGCGCGCTTCCTGAAACAAGATCGCGTTACCATCCGGCGAGACGGACCAATCCCCATTGGAGATGGTGAACGGCTGCTGCTGCGGATCGGTCAGCGGAAACGCTTCGCCGGTCGGCACGTGGTAATAGTTCAGCCGCTGGATGTCCGTCGCGGGGTCGAACGTGATGGTGTAGACGCTCTCCGAGTCGCGCCAGCGATAGTCGCCAAACCACGGCAGCCGCTCGGGGGGAACGCTCGGCGCGATCTCCAGCACGTACGCGCCATCCAGCGACGGATCGGGGTTGAACGTGCTGAAGAAAATCAAGCGATCGCCGCCCGGCGCGATCTGGATATTGCGGATGCTGTGCCACGTTCCAAGCGGATACGACGTGCCATCCGCTAGATTGACGACCGACAGCGTGGTGTAGCGGCCCGGCCCCGGCGCGCGCTCGCTGATCAGCAGGCGGCGCTCGTCAATCCAGCGCGCGCTGGCGTTGCCGCCCTCGCTGCGCCAGACGACGCTGTTCGAGGAGCCGTCCAGCGGACCAACGTGGAACTCGCGCGTCTGGCCGATCTCCGTCGTCCACAGCACCAGTTGATTGTCCGCGCTGAGCATCGGCGCGCCGTCCGACGCAGGGAGCGTCCATTCTGCCCCGTCCGCGAGGCGACGGACGATCGCGCGCTCTCGCTCGACGATCAGCTCGTGCGAACCGTCGGCGGTGGTCACTACCGGCGGCGCGGGGTGCAGCGGGATCGCCTGGGTGCGCTGGTCGAGGTGGACCTCGAACACCGTCGCGATCTGCCCAAGCACGCCGTCGATGAACTGGAAGCGCCTGGGATCGATGGGGTGCCACCACGCCCCGGCGCAACACCCACCGCTACCGATCTGGCTGAGCGTCCACTGGCGGCTGACGGGCGTGTGCGGGCGTTCCGGCTGCGGGGGAGACGGTTGGTTGCGCTGGCCGGGGATCGGCCACGTCTGCGCGTAATCGTTCAGCCGCCGCCCGCCAAACACGACATCCGGCTGATCTTCGAGGCTCATCCACTGGCGCGGCGCGGTCAGGTCGCGCTGAAAGACCGGGCGCAGGCGCGAGTCCATCCCGATCAGGCTGTGCCATGGCGCTTCGATATAGAGGATCGGGTTGTAGGCGACGGATTGGTCGAGTGAGCGCACTTCCAGGTGCAGGTGCGGGCGGCTCTCGCAGGTTTCGTCAGGGTCGCCGGAGAGCGCAACCACGTCGCCCTGCCGGACAGCCTGCCCTTCGACCAGCGACGGACGCTCCAACAGGTGACCGTACAGCACAGAGAGGCCGAGCTCGGGGAAGTTCAGCGTCAGGTTGTGCGGAGCCGAGCCGCGATACGGGTTATCGACCGAGCCGACGACACCGTCCGCCACGGCGAGCACCGGCGTGCCGCACGCCATCGAGATATCGACCCCGAAGTGCAGATATTGCCCCGCAGAGTACTGGCGCGCGCCGGAGACGAACGCGCCAGTCGTGTTGCCATAGGGCTGTCCGAGAATCCAGGTCGAGGGGCCGGGCGCTCCTGCCACGGGCATGATGAAAGGCTTACCTGACGCGTCTGGACCCTGTGCTGAGACGGGCGCCACCCCTGTCAGGAGCATCACGATCATCAGCGCGAGAAGCGTGCATCGTTTCATTCCCAGCCCCTCGATGTCAGTGCGAGCTATCCCGCTCAGTACAAATCGCCCAAACCGCCGCCGACGCTGTTCGTATCGCTCCCGGCGTCTTCAGTCGTTTCGGCGTCCGAGGTGCCCGCCGCCTCGTCGGTCGTCGCCGCGCCCATGCCTGCGCCGAGTTTGCGCTCAAAGAACGAAATCATCTGCTCCAAAGCGTCCTGCCCCACGTCGTCGGTGCGAAGCTGCCCGCCTTGCAGCATGAACCCATGCGGCTCGCCCGCGTAGACCTTCATCTCGAACGACTTCCCCGCCCCGGCCAAGGCTTCAGCGTACCCATAAAGCTCCCCGATCGGGCTTGGCTGGTCCGCCGTGCCGTGGATGATCAGCATCGGCGCGTCAAGCTGGTCGATCACGCTGGCGGGCGTCGTGTCTCCCCGGTTAGGGAAGCCGTACCACGCGACCCCGGCCGCAAACTCATCGATCAACGCCAGAAACAGCATCGTGTAGCGACCGCCCGCGCAGAAGCCCGTCAGACCGATCCGCGCCGGATCGACGTCGTCGCGCGCGCTCAGGAACGCGATGCTGTCGCGTAGAAGCTGCTCCATCGTCGCGTCGCTGGGGCTCTGCTCGAACGTTTGCCAGCCGACGGCGAGCGTCACAAACCCTCGCGCCGCAAGCTGATCCGTCATCGCGCGATAGCCCTCTTCCAGGCCATTGAACGAGTGTACGAGCACAATCGCGGGGTGCGGACCGCCCTCGCTCGGTGCGGCGAGATACGAGGCGTACGCCTGCCCGCCGCTCTGCACTTCGACATCGCTGGAAGTCACGGTCATTCCTTCCGGTCCCTGCGCCAACGCGGCCATCGGCAGCGCGAGCAGCGCCCCTCCTAAGAGCAATACGGTAAATCGCTTCATCCGGGCCTCCATGCAAAGTACCAGGTTTTCCAATAATACGATAAATCGGGGGCGAATCAGATTTTTGCTTATTTTCCTCTCATGTGGGCCTGTTTTCTCCCTCAAAATGGAGCGGGGCGCGCAATTAACCTAAAAAAGTGTGAGGTTTAAGTCTGCGAACAGTCTGAGTTAAGTGCGGGGTGGTTTTATGAGGCCATGCTGCAGCTTCACCGTCCAATCCGCGTACATCAGTGCACAAGGAGAACGACAATGCCATTCGAGCCTTCCCTTCCCGGTCCGTACGACGTTCTGTTCCACGGCCACATGCAGACCCAGGTCACTGACCCGCACGGGACTCCGGCCCCGACGATCATCAGCTTGACCGACGACTGGCACCTTCAGGTCACGTGGCAGGTGCACGGGGTATTCGTCCCCAGCATCGCGGGCACCTGGCAGATCCGCGCCTATCTCGAGTCGATCGGGCCTGGCCCCGAAATCCTCGTTGCTTCGCGCGATGTGCCGATGACCGGCGCGTCCAACTACTCCGAGCTGTTCTTCATCGGGCCGAACGTCCCGAGCCAGCCCGGCCCGTACCAGCTTGTCACTGTTCTGACTTCCCTGAACATGCTCGGCACCCCGGCGCCGTTCGCGGCCTATGAAACCGGGCCCGTCCTGCAGTTCTATCAGGGGCCGTCGCTGCCCTAAGCTCGTCGCGTTTCACCGGCTGGTTTCGGCCTTCGGGCCGGAACCAGCTTCTTTCGCTCATCGAGGTCCCAGGACGGTCCACTATGACGAACCTCTCAGAGCAGCTCGAAGCGGTACGCAAGCGCCCCACCCAGTACGACGATCTCACACGCATCAAGGGAATCGGCGAAATCACCCAGCAGTGGCTGCGCGAGACCTTTGGCGTGTACACCTTTCGCGACCTGGCGAACGTGTCGCCCGAGAAAATCGAAAACCGGCTCAAAGCCGAAGGAAAGATCACCGCCCGCAGCAA
>CBINGT010000230.1:0-6130 GCA_966250245.1 uncultured Anaerolineae bacterium | reverse complement strand
CGGGACGCTCGCCGCGCCCGGCTCGTCGAGCAGGTGCCACATCCATTTCAATTCGGTCTGAAAGCCGCGCTTGACCGCGAAATCGTCCGCGCCGGACGGGTCGAGCCGCAGCACCAGTTCTTCAAGCTGGTCGGTGCGCTCGTGCCGCGCCGCATAGCGCGCCGCCGCCAGCACCGCGCTGAACTCCGCCGCCAGCCGGTTATGATGCTCGTCGTCGTTCGCGCCCGTCTGCTGCTTGACATAGCGGAGCAGCCCGGCCAGATGCCGCGCGCGCAACTCGTCAAGCTGCCCCTTGCCGCGCAGAAACGCCTTGGCGAAGTGGCGCACCAGCTCGTGCGCCCGGTAGGCAGGCTGGTCGTAGACAGTGTAGCTCGACGCAAATCCGCGCCGGACAAGCTGGCGCAATGCGGGGCGCAGCGACTCCGCTGGCGCCTCAGTGACCTCGGCCAACAGCGCTTCGCTCGCCCCCGCGCCAAACGACGTTCCCAATAGCAACAGCGTGCCTTGCAGCACGGGCGGCAGCAGTCGATAGGCGCCCATCATGATCGCCAGCGTCCGGTTGACCGCGCCACGCGGCATCTCCGGCAGGCGCGCGCGGAACTCGGCGGGCGACACGTTCGCCCCGGCCAGCGCATGCCCGGCGATCGTCAGCCCCAGCGGATAGCCGCCGGTGACCTCGGCCACGCGGTTGAACTCGCTGACGTCCGCATCCACGTCCGGCCCGGACGTCAGAATCAACAGCGCCTCGGCGTCGTCCTGGTTCAGCGGGCGGACGGCGTGGCTCTCCCACGGACCCCGCCCGTAATGCGCGTGCGTCAGCACGACCGGATGTTGCGAGCAGCACGCGTCGATGAAGGCGCGCGCGGCAGGCAGGTTCACCACTCCGTCGAGCACGATCAGCGGGCGGTGCTCGCTCAGCAGGTCGCGAACGATGGCGATCTGCTCGTCCTGCGCGCGATCCGGCTCCAGCGCCACGCCATACGCCCGCGCCACCCGCACCAGAAGCGAGCGCAACGAATCTTCGGCCAGGTCCAGCCACAGCACGCCGCCATCGGTGCTGATCCGTTCGGCGGCGACTGCCGCGGCCAGCGACGATTTGCCGCTGCCGGGCGCGCCGTAGAGCAGGATCGGCCGGTTGGCTTTCAGCGCGAGATGCACCGCCGTGATGTCGGCGTCGCGGCCAAGCATCAGATCAGGCGGGCGGACCGGCAAATGATCAGAATCGCGCAGGGGCGCATCATGTGGGGCAACAGATGGCTGGCTCATCGCGGGGCTGCCTTCCCAACCAGGGCGCAAATATCGGTGCAAGAAATTGATTTATTGCAGTATAGCAGATGCCGGGGGGATCGACTAGCGACCCTGGTCCTAAGCAGCGCGCGGAGAAAACCCGCGCCCGGCAGAGCATACCGGGCGCGGTCGTAATCGGTGAATGGAATCAGAGCAAAGGGAAAAGCTTAATCTTCGGCGGGCGGCGGAACCGGCAGGTCTTCCACCGGCACATCCTTATATTTCTCGCCCACCTCAACCAGCAGCACCGGGATTCCATCCCGGATCGGGTATTTGTAGCCCGAATCGGCCGACACAAGCCAGCAGCCGTGCACCAGCTCCAGCCGTCCGGGGTCATCGCCGCGATCGGTATAGTGCACCGCGACCGGGCAGCGCAACATTTCCAACAGGTCTGCGCTGATCGGGGAGTCCTGCGTCGTCTCTTCAGCCATAAAGCAGTCCTTAGTCTAATCTGCTCGCATGTGTCGTTTCTGCGGAAAAGTATAGCGACCTGCGCCAGAGGCGTCAATCACGCGGTACGACTGGCATTCGCCCGGCGCGACAGGTACACTTGAGAACATCGAGACGCGCCGATCTCATCCTGGGCGCAGGGCATAAGGACGCGCCATGCCGGCGATCAACCTGCCTGACGGCACGCTGTATTACGCGCAGTCGCACCCCGACGCGACGGCCTTCCCGCCGCTGGTGCTGGTCCACGGCGCGGGCGGGTCGCGCCTCGACTGGGCGCCCGAGCTTCGCCGTCTGCCCGATGCCCGCGTCATTGCGCTTGACCTGCCCGGCCACGGCAAATCGACCGCGCCCGGCCGCAACACACTCGACGCCTACGCGCGCGACGTCGCGGCGCTGCTGGACGCGCTGGCTCTCGACCGGGCGGTGATCGTCGGGCACAGCATGGGCGGCGGTGTCGCGCAACTGCTGGCGCTGGACTGGCCGGAACGCATCGCAGGGCTGGTCCTGCTTGGCACGGGGAGCAAGCTGCCGGTCGATCCCACGCTGCCCGATCGCATTGTGACCGAGCCAGACACCACGCTCGACTGGCTGATCGAGTGGTCGTGGCACCCGTCCGCCTCGGCGGAAATGAAAGCCCAGGGACGAACCGCGTTTGCCTCGACGCCGCGCGACGTTTTGCGCAGCGATTACCTCGCCTGTAAGGCGTTTGACACGCGCGATCGGCTGGCGCAGATCGCCGCGCCCACGCTGGTGATCGGCGCCGAAGATGATTGTATGGTTCCGCTGAAGTTCAGCCGCACCCTCGCCGAACGCATCCCCGACACGCGGCTGGTCGTGATCGAGCGCGCCGGGCATATGTTTCCGTTAGAACAACCGAAGCAGGTCGCCCAGGCGATCACGAGTTGGTTAGCGGAGCTGCGGCCATGATCAGAACCTTGCGCTGGATCGTCACGCTGGCGCTGCGTTGGGGCGGCGTCACCGCGGCAGAGCGAACGGTCCGGATGGCGATGAGCGCCCTGCCAGATGTCAACCGCTCGCAAACCCAGGTGTTCAACATCTCCGGCCCCACCACCGTCTACGTGCGCGGGAGCCATTGCCGCGTGACCGTCAAGCGCGGTGAAGAGCATAAGGTCATCGTCCAGGCGAGCCTGGTGCGCGCCTTCGGGCTGGAGCTGGTCGCGGAGCAAGACGACGTCGGCGTGTATATCGTCGCACGGCAGAAACCGGTGGTCGGCGTGCTGTCGCGCGCGGAGTTTTCGATCACCGTTCCCGCCGAGACATACCTCGTCTTCCGGCTAACGCCCGGCGACGTGATTCTCAATGACCTGGATGGGATGCTAGAGCTTCCGGCGAGTATGCTAGCCCAGGCCGCGCCCGTTTCGACCGAGCCGCCCGCCTGAGCAACTTTGCGGAGCAGAATGTATCAACGCGGGCGCGCGCCTCATCGCCGGGACGCGCGTTCATTATCGAAAGGATCAGTAAGCGGCAGCGGCGGCTGGTCCGCGTTCATTCAAGCGCGGGTTCTGCCTTTCGCTAACCGCTCATCGCTAACTGCTAATTGCTAAAAATAGTTTTCAGCCTGTAACGGATCGCATGTTCCGGAGAAGATCAACCCTATGCGTCTCACCTTTGAAAAACTGACCGAGCTAACCAAGCACCTCGCCGGTGCGATCTACCGTGACGCCATCCCGCTGACCGGCTGGCGGATCGTGGACAATCTGGACTATGGCACGCCGCTGCCGCCCGACGACGATCCGGCGTGGCAGCCGCTCCCTGAGGGCGGCGCGTGGGGCGGCCGCCTGCGCTGGGCGTGGATGAAGACGTCCGCCACCATCCCCGCCGACTTCGCCGGGAAACCCGTCGCGCTGCGGATCCAGTTCGAGCCGCTGCGCAAGACGCCGGAAACTCAGGTGTTCAGCCCGCCCGAAGCGTTGGTGGAGATCAGCGGGATCGACACGCCGCCGCAGACCATCGACCAGATCCATTACGACATTCTGCTGGCGGAAAGCGCGCCCGGCGACACGCCGCTGGAAATCGTGCTCGATATGTTCTCCGGAAGCTCGCAGGAAGCGGGGCATCGCGTCCGGTTCCGCCGCGCCGAGATGGTCTGGATCGACCGCGAGGCCGAGGCGCTGTACTTCGATGCGAACGTCTTGCTGGACTCCATTGCCGCCATGCCCGAATCTGCCTCGGCGCGCGGCACGCTGCTCCGCACGCTGGACGAAGCGTTCGCCGCGCTCGACTGGCGCAACCCGTTCGACGAGGCGTTTTCGGACGGCGTGCGCGCGGCGCGCAAGCATCTGCGAAACTGCGTCTACGAAGCAGGCAACAGCGGCGATCCCCGCGTCCCGCGCCCGCGCATCCACGCCCTCGGCCACGCACACATCGACGTCGAGTGGCTCTGGCCGCTGGACGTGACGCGCGGCAAGGCCGAGCGCACGTTCTCCACTGCGCTGATGCTGATGGAGCGCTTCCCCGGCTACACCTTCACGCAGAGCCAGCCGCAGCTTTACAAGCTGCTTTCCCAGACGCGCCCAGACATCTACGAGCGGGTCAAGGCGCGCGTGCGCGAGGGGCGGCTCAACCCCACCGGCGGGACGTGGGTCGAGCCGGATACGAACTTGCCGAGCGGCGAGGCGCTGGTGCGCCAGTTCCTGTTCGGGATGCGCTATTTCGAGCGCGAGCTAGGCGTCCGCCCCGAAGTGCTGTGGCTGCCGGACGTCTTCGGCTACACCGCCGCGCTGCCTCAGATCATGCGGCTGGCAGGCGTGCGCTATTTCTACACCAGCAAGCTAAGCTGGAACCAGTACACGGACTATCCCTACGATACGTTCTGGTGGGAAGGGCTGGACGGCTCGCGCGTCCTGACGCAGCTTGCCACCACGCCGGAAGTGCTCAACCCCGCGCCCGGACAGAACACGCGCATGACGACCTACAACGCGCGGATGCAGCCGCTTGAGATCGTCAGGACGTGGGAGCGCTACAAGCAGAAAGCGTACAACCATCACCTGCTGATCGCGTACGGGCTGGGCGACGGCGGCGGCGGACCGTCGCCGGAAATGGTCGAGTGCGCGGCGCGCATGGCCGATCTGCCGGGGATGCCGCAGGTGCAGTTCGGCACCGCCGAGGACTTCTTCCACGCGCTCGAAAACACCGTGCCAGACGACCTGCCGCGCTGGGTGGGCGAGCTCTATTTCCAACTGCACCGGGGCACGTTCACCAGCCAGTCGCGGACCAAGCGCTACAACCGCAAGACCGAGACGCTGCTCCACAGCGCGGAAGCCCTCTGCACGCTGGCGCACCTGCTTGGGGCGGAGTATCCGCAAGATGCGCTCAACGCCGCGTGGGAGATCGTGCTGCTCCACCAGTTCCACGACATCCTGCCAGGAAGCAGCATCCGCGAAGTGTACGAGGAAGTCGAAGCCCGCTACGAGCGCGCGCAGGACCTTGCCAACGGCGCCCTTGACGACGCGCTCGACACCGTCGCGGGGCAGATCGGCGGCGAGGGGACCGGCTTCGCGGTGTTCAACACGCTCGGCGCAACGCTCGGCGGCCCGGTGGAGCTGGAGCTTCCTGGCGACGGCCCGGTTGAGGTCGTCGCGCCGGACGGAACGCGCCTGCCCATTCAGTGGGTGGACGAAGACGCCCGTCACGCGCTGATCGTGCCCGACAACGTGCCCGCCTATGGCTACCGCTGCTACACCGTCGCGCCCGCCCAGGGCGAGCCCGCGCCGGTCGCGCAGCCGGTCGAAGCGTCGGCTGGGGCGCTCGACAACGGGCTGATCCGCGCCGAGTTCGACGCACAGGGGCGGCTGGTGCGCGTGTTCGACCGCGAGCATAGCCGCGACGTGCTGGCCGAGGGCGCGGTCGGGAATCAGCTTTGGGCGTATGTGGACCGTCCGCATCAGTGGGACGCATGGGACGTCGAGGCGTACGTCGAGGATCAGGGGTGGCAGGTCGAGCCGAGCGCGGTGCGGCTGGTCGAGGCGGGTCCGCTGCGCGGGACACTTGAAGTCGAGTATGCGTTCAACCAGTCGCGCATCGTGCAGCGCATTAGCCTGCTGGCGGGCCAGCGCGCGCTGACCTTCGAAACGGATGTAGATTGGCGCGAGCAGCATATCCTGCTGAAAGCCGAGTTCCCGCTGAACATCCGCGCGACCGATGCAACCTACGAAATCCAGTTCGGGACCGTCCAGCGCCCCACGCACGAGAACACGCCCTGGGACCAGGCGCGTCACGAGGTTCCCGCGCAGCAGTGGGCGGACCTGTCGGAAGCGGGCTACGGCGTGGCGCTGCTTAACGACTGCAAATACGGCTACAGCGCGCGCGACAACGTCCTCAAGCTGAGCCTGCTCCGCTCCCCGATGTATCCCGATCCGCTGGCGGACCAGGG
>CBINGT010000229.1:0-6133 GCA_966250245.1 uncultured Anaerolineae bacterium | reverse complement strand
CGGCCAGACGCTCGCTTTGACTGTTTCGCCCTCGCGGACCGATTCGCACAGCAGCTTGATCCGCTGCTGGTCTGCCAGCGCCGCCTGGGTTTCTTCCGGCGTGATGCCAACAATCCCGGTGCGGTCCACATCCGAGGGACGCAGGTCTGCGCCCATCATCACGTTCGCCAGCACCACGATCTTGACCGCCGCATCCCACCCTTCGAGGTCGTTGCTGGGGTCGGTTTCCGCCAGCCCCCGGCGCTGCATCTCCGCGACAGCCTCGTCAAACGGAGTGCCCTGCTCCATCGCGCCGAGGATGTAGTTCGTCGTGCTGTTGAGGATGCCGCGCACGCGCTGCACGGTTGATCCGACCAGCCCTTCGCGCGCGACGGCCAGCACGGGCGCCCCGTCCATCACCGTACTCTCGAAAAACAGCCCGACACCCTTCTCTTCGGCCAGGGCGCGAAGCTCCCGATACGCAAACGCGATCGGCCCCTTATTCGCGGTGACAACATGCCGTCCGGCAGTCAGCGCCGCGCGGACGAAGTCGGTCGCGGGCTGGCCGGTCTGCGGGTTGAGCACCGTTGCTTCCATCACCAGGTCCGCTGGACACTGGCGGATGAAGTCGAGCGTGTCGGTCAGCGGGTCGCCCCGGTGCATGCGATCAATCGGCTCGCCCAGGCTGACGATTCGCAGCGCGTCAGACAGGTCCAGCCCGGCCGGGTTGATCGCCATCCCGCGCGAGCGCGTCGCAATACCGGTTACGCGAAAGGTGAGGCCGTACTCATCGCGCAGGGTCGCTTCCTTGCGAAGCAGAAGCTCCGCCAGCGCCCGCATCACGTTGCCAAACCCAAGAAATGCCAGATCGAAATGCATGTCGCGCCCCTTTTCGGTGCTGCCATTTCACCGCGCAAGTGCCGGTCGTATTATACTCAACTTCCCCCTGAGAGTGACCACCTCAATTATTGGCATAACTATCTTCTATATGCTAACATCACGCCTGATTGCTTCTCTCATCAAGAGCGGTCGAGGGACCGGCCCTATGACACCGCGGCAACCGTTCGACAGCATCTGGCTGGCGAAGGCGGTGCCAATTCCGGCAGAGTTTCTCTGAGAGATGAGGGGCCACAGAACTATTCCGTCTTGTGATGCCCCGTGCTGATTTCGCGGGCATTTTCTTTGTCCGGGCCCTGACGCCTGGCGCCACTCCACCCGGCAGAAACGGAAGCGATACCTCATGACATCTGAACTCCCCTTCACCAACCGACGCTATCTCGACGCCATCGAAGAACGAGTGCTGATCTATGATGGCGCGATGGGCACCAGCATCCAGGCGCTCAACCTGACCGCTGAGGACTTCGGCGGCGAGCGCACCAACGGCTGCAACGACTACCTCGTCATCACCCGGCCAGACGTGATCCGCGCGATCCACGCGTCGTTTCTCGAGGTAGGCAGCGAAGTCATCGAAACCGACACGTTCCGCTCCAACCGGCTGACGCTGGCCGAATACGGCTTGCAGGACCGGGTTCACGAAATCAACCTCGCGGCGGCGCGGCTGGCGCGCGAGGTCGCGGACGAATTCGAAGCGCAGACCGGCATCGAGCGATTTGTCGCAGGCAGCATGGGGCCGTCCGGCAAGCTGCCTAGCTCTGACGATCCGGACCTCAGCAACATTACGTTTGACGAGCTGGCGGACATCTTCGCGGAGCAGGCACGCGGGCTGGTCGAAGGCGGTGTCGACGTGTTGCTTCTCGAAACCAGCCAGGACATCCTCGAAGTTCGCGCGGCGGTCGCGGGGATCTGGCGCTATTTTGAGCGGGCAGGCGTGCGAATCCCCTTGCAGGTCCAGATCACGCTCGACACCAGCGGGCGGATGCTGTTCGGAACCGAGATCGGCGCTGCACTGACCACGCTCGAAGCCCTGCCGATCGACGTGCTGGGGCTGAACTGCTCGACCGGGCCGGAGCACATGGCCGGGCCGGTGAAATACCTGACCGAGCACAGCACGCGCCCGATCAGCGTCCTGCCGAACGCCGGGCTGCCGATCAATGTCGACGGCGAGGCGGTCTACCCCATGAAGCCGGACCCGTTCGCGGAACTCCTGAGCGAGTTCGTCGACTGGGGCGTGAACGTGGTCGGCGGGTGCTGCGGGACCACGCCGGAACATCTCGCGCGGC
Source organism: uncultured Anaerolineae bacterium (assembly GCA_966250245.1). GTDB lineage: Bacteria > Chloroflexota > Anaerolineae > Aggregatilineales > Aggregatilineaceae > DYGX01. Next base: position 3,974 of record CBINGT010000229.1, on the reverse strand, counting down.
TGATCGAGCGAGTCAAGGGCACGCCGGATTGCATCCGCGCGCCGCTCGACCGCAAGCCGGAAACCGAGCCCGCCGCATCGAGCGGGATGCGCGCTATGGCGCTCAAGCAGTCCCCACCGCCCACCCTCATCGGCGAGCGGGTCAACAGCCAGGGCAGCCGCAAGATCAAGCGCCTGCTGCTCGAAGAAGACTATGACGGCATTCTCGACATCGCGCGGCAGCAGGTCGAGTCGGGTGCGCACATCCTCGACGTCTGCGTGGCGCTGACCGAGCGCGCCGACGAAGCCGAGCAGATGCGCCAGGTCGTCAAGAAGCTGTCGATGGGCGTGGACGTCCCGCTGATGATCGACAGCACCGAGGCGGACGTGATCGAAGCCGCGCTCAAGGTTTACCCCGGCCGCGCGATCATCAACAGCATCAACCTCGAAAACGGGCGCGAGCGCATCGACGCGGTCGTGCCGCTGGCGGTCGAGCATGGCGCGGCGGTCGTCGCGCTGACCATCGACCAGCAGGGCATGGCGAAGACCGCCGATCGCAAGGTCGAGGTCGCGCGCGCGATCTACGAGATCGTGGTCAACGAGTACGGGCTGGAACCGGGCGATCTGATCTTCGACGCGCTCACTTTCACCCTGGCAACCGGCGACCCGGAAATGGCGCAGAGCGGGATCGAAACGCTCGAGGGCATCCGCCGCATCAAGCAAGAACTGCCGGGCGTGCTGACCTCGCTCGGCGTGAGCAACGTCAGCTTTGGGCTGAGCCCCGCCGCGCGCGCCGTGCTGAACAGCGTCTTCCTGTACCACGCGGTCGAGCACGGGCTGGATATGGCGATCGTCAACCCGGCGCACATCACGCCCTACGCCGAGATCCCCGAGGACCAGCGCAAGCTGGCGAATGCGTTGATCTTCAACGAGCATCCGAACGCGCTGGCGGAGTTCATCGAATACTTCGAGCAGAACGAGGTCGCGGTCGGTGGCGCTGAGCAGGTCGATCCCACTGCCGACATGACCGCCGAAGAGGCGCTGCACTGGCAGATCGTTCACCGCAAGAAGGACGGCGTCGAGGCGCTGATCGACGCGTGCCTGACGCGGCAGGATGCGGTCGGTGTGTTGAATAACGTCCTGCTCCCCGCGATGAAAGAGGTCGGTGACAAGTTCGGCGCAGGCGAGCTGATCCTGCCGTTCGTGCTGCAAAGCGCCGAGGTGATGAAAAAGGCCGTCGCCTACCTTGAGAACTTCCTCGAACGCAAGGAAGGGACCACGAAGGGCACGGTCGTCCTGGCGACCGTCTATGGCGACGTGCACGACATCGGCAAGAACCTGGTCCGCACGATTTTGAGCAACAACGGCTACACCGTGCACGACCTGGGCAAGCAGGTTCCCGCCAACACGATCATCGAGGCGGCCCAGCAGTACAACGCGGATGCCATTGGGCTGAGCGCGCTGCTCGTCAGCACGTCGAAGCAGATGCCGCTGATCGTCAACGAGCTAGCGCGGCGCGGCCTGAATTACCCGGTGATCATCGGCGGCGCGGCGATCAATCGCTCGTTCGGGCGGCGGATCCTGTTCCTGGAAGACACGGGCGATCCGTACGCGCCGGGCGTGTTCTACTGTAAGGACGCGTTCGAAGGGCTGGAAGTCATGGACCAGCTCACCGACCCGAACAAGCGCAGGGAGCTTCTGGCGCGCATCGAGCGTGAGGCCCGTGCGGAGCTAAACCGCCCCACCCCGGTCGTGCGCCAGCGCTCGCGCGAGGATCGCCCCGCGACCGTGGCGCCCGCGCCGGACATCCCGACGCCGCCATTCTGGGGCGTTCGGGCGGTGCTCGACATCCCGCTCGAAGCAGTCTTCCCGCACATCAACCGCCCCGAGCTGTTCCGCCTGAACTGGGGCGCGCGCAATGCCCATGGCGAGGAATGGCACAAGCTCCAGGCCGAATACGAGGCACGGCTTCAACGCATGAAGGAGCAGGCGATTGAGGAAGGCACGCTCACGCCGCGCGCGGTCTACGGCTACTTCCCGGCGCAGTCGGACGGCAACGATCTGATCCTGTACGATCCGGAGCGATACGCCGAGAGCGGCGAGCGTGTAGAAATCGCCCGTTTCAACTTCCCGCGCCAGCCTTACGGCGAATACCTGTGCATTGCGGACTACTTCGCGCCGGTCGACGGCGACAAGGTGGACGTCTGTGCGCTGCAAGTCGTGACGGTCGGCATGCGCGCCACCGAAAAGTTCGACGAGCTGCAGGCGGCCAACGAGTACACCGAGGCGTACTTCTTCCACGGCATGGCCGTCCAGACCGCCGAGGCGACCGCCACCTACATGAACCGCTACATCAATCGCGAGTTGGGCTTACCCGTCGAGCGCGGAAAGCGGTATAGTTGGGGCTATCCGGCGTGCCCGGATCTGAGCGATCATGAGACAGTCTTTCGCCTGCTGCCGGCCGAGGAAAAGCTCGGGATGACGCTCACGCCCGCATACCAGCTTGTGCCTGAGCAATCGACCGCGGCAATCGTGGTGCATCACCCGGATGCGAAGTACTACAGCGTCGGCGTGTCGCGCGCCGAGCAGCTCGCCGACGCCTAACAAGGGCTGGTATCCGTATGCCACCTATCCCGTTTCGAGAGCGGCTTGTGCAGGGCGTCATGCTGCTGGATGGCGCGATGGGCACGATGCTGCACGCGCGCGAGAACCTGCCGATCGACACGTGCTTTGACCTGCTCAACCTGACCGATCCCGGCGCGGTTGAGAGCGTCCACGCGCTGTATCTTGAGGCGGGCGCCGAAATACTCGAAACCAACACATTCAGCGCCAACATCGTCAAGCTCTCGGCGTGCGATTTGCAGGACGAGTGCGCCGCGATCAACCGGGCGGGCGTCGAGATCGCCCGGCGCGCGGTCGAGGCGTCTGGCCGTGACGACGTCTACGTTGCGGGATCGGTCGGCCCGTTGGGCAAGCGGCTGGCGCCGTTTGGCCGCATCACGCCCGAAGAAGCTGAACACGCCTTCGCGATCCAGACCGGCGCGCTGATCGAAGCGGGCGCAGACCTGCTGCTGTTCGAGACGTTCACCGATGTGAACGAGATCGCGCTGGCGGTCCAGGCGGCGCGATCCATCCGGCCAGATATCCCGATCGTCGCGCAGGTCACTTTCAATCGGGACGACCGCACCGCGCTCGGCGATTCCCCGGCGCAGGTCGCGCGGGCTTTGGCCGACCTGAACGTAGACGTGATCGGCGTCAACTGCAGCGGCGGCCCCGCGCAGCTTTTGCGCATCCTGCAACACATGCACCACGCCGCGCCCGACTCCCCGCTCTCCGTCGTGCCGAACGCGGGCTGGCCGGAGATGGTTCACGGCCGTGTGATGTACCCCGCCACACCCGACTATTTTGGCGACTACGCGCTGGCGTTCAAGGAAGCCGGAGCGTGCCTGATCGGCGGGTGCTGCGGCACGACGCCGGAGCACATCCAGGCGATGCGCCGCGCCCTCGACGACCCAGCCCGCCACGCGCCGTCCCTGCTGACCGTGCGCGATCGGGTGGAGCAGGCGCTCGAAGAGACGCCGGAGCAGCCGACCGCGCTGGCACGCAAGCTGGCCGCCGGGGAGTTCGTCGTCACAGTCGAGATGCCGCCGCCGCGCAGCTTTTCCGCGCAGAAGGTAATCGCCTCAGCCGAGATGCTGCGCGATTCTGGGGTGGACTTCATCAACGTCTCCGACAGCCCGATGGCCCGCATGCGGATGAGCCCGTGGGCGGTCTGCCACCTGATCCAGCAAAATGTCGGCATCGAGACAGTGCTGCACTTCCCGACGCGCGGACGCAACCTGCTGCGCGTGCAGGGCGACCTGCTTGCCGCGCACGCGCTGAACGTGCGGAATGTGTTTGTCGTCATGGGCGACCCGACCGTCATCGGTGACTATCCCGACTCGTTCGACACGCACGACATCGCCCCGTCGGCCCTGATCGAGTTGATCAAGCACA